>DAMDHZ010000010.1:10948-21109 GCA_032101665.1 Brachybacterium sp.
CCGATGTGGACCTGCCCGTGGCGCCGCGCCTCGTCCCGCAGCAGATACGTGAGGGCCTGCGGCACGGGGGAGCGGGAGGTCTCGGCGAGCAGCGTGAGCAGGTCGTCGGCGTCGAGACCCGCGGCCATCGCGCGGCGGACCGTGGCGGCGGTGAAGCGCAGGGTGAGCGCGGCCCCGCGCGAGACCACGTCGGCCCACGACAGCAGGGCGATCAGGCGCTCGGAGGGGCGGCCCGGGATGGTCGCGGTCAGGTCGGAGTCGAGCAGCACCTCGTCGACGGGCGGCGGGGCATGCTCCCGCAGCCGGCGTGCCAGATGCGCGTCCGCCTCGGCGACGCCCTCGTCGAGCGCCTCCACGAGGGCGATGCCGAGCGTGGTGAGCGCGCCGTCGAGCACGATGCCGAGCGCCTGTCCCTCCGCGAGCAGCGCGTGCGCCTCCTCCTCGAGCAGGACGGGGGAGGTGAGCGGGAACGCCCAGGCCAGCGAGTCCACGAGCGACTGCTGCGTCGCGTGGACGTCACGGGCGCGCCTCAGCTCGGCCAGCATGCTGAGGCGGCGCGTGCGCGCGCCGTCGCGCGTGGTCGAGGAGGACAGGAGCGCGCGGGACGTGCCCGCGGGGTCCGTGGATCCGACGATCGCGGCCACGTGGTGGCTCAGCGCCCAGGTGCGCGCGAGCTCCGCCCAGCGCTCCTCGAGGCCTCGCGACCGGTAGGCGTCCCAGTCGGCCGTGGGCTGCCAGGCCTCGCCGTCATGGCCCAGCAGGCCGGCGCACCACGCCGTCTGGATCACGGTCGCATAGGCGACGAGCGGGGCATCGGCCTGCTGCGCGAGGCGGCGCAGATCGCGCTGCGGGATCCCGCCCCGGCGTAGCACCGAAGGAGGATCGTCGTCCCAGCGGCGCACGGTCCCCAGGATGCGGACGGCCTCGAACGCGGCCTCGACGGCCTGGGCGTCTCGCGAGCCGGGGATCCTCTCGTGCACGGGCGCTCCGCACGGAGCGGGACGGGAGACGGGGAGCGCGGCGCGCACCCGGCCGCCACGCAGTGCGAGCTGGATCGGACGCGGGATGACGAGGGCCTCGCCGTGACGGTGGATGAGACCTGCCTCGAGCAGGGCGCGGGCGGTGGGGGAGCCGTGGTCGGCATCGACCCGAGCGGGCCCCCAGGCCACACGCTCGAGGAGGGGCCGCAGGGTCTCCGGGGCGGTCTCCACGAGGCGGCGGGCCCGTGCGGGATCGGGATCGTCGTCGTTCTCCGGGGCGAGACCGGCGGGGGTGCGCAGCACCTCGCGAGCGGCGCGCACAGTCCGGAGCTCCTGGTCGCCCCACAGCAGGCCGAGGGTGCGCAGGCGCTCGAGGAAGGTCGCGGCCGCACGGGCGTCGGAGCCGACGGCCTCGGCGACGTCCTCGGCCGTGGTCGGATCGGGCAGCACCACGAGGGCCTCGAGCAGCGTGAGCTCGGGGCGGCGCAGGCTCGACAGCGCGCGATGGACCGAGGAGGGCGCGGCGGCGCGAGCGGCGAGGGGGCCGATACCGCGGGGGACGGGCGCGGACAGGTCGGGCCGGGCGGCGAGCAACTGGGTCAGGCGGTTGTCGTCGAACCGGCGCAGCTCGTCCGCGAGGGACCGGATGGGCTCGGTCATGGTCGCTCCAGCATAGGCTTGCCCCGCTCCTGTCCTGGTCCCGGCCCCCGCTGCCGACCCGGGCGGGGACGCCCCCATAGCCCAATCGGCAGAGGCGGCCGACTTAAAATCGGCACAGTCCGGGTTCGAGTCCCGGTGGGGGCACCGACCTCCCTGCCACGGGCCTCCGAACGTCGCTGGGGACGCCGATGATCCCGGCGCACGACCGTCCGGGACGAGGAGGGCTACTCTGCGAAGGTGCCGCGCCGCGTCCACGACTTCCGGGGGCTGACCCACGTCAGTCGGCTCCGCCTTCTGCATGCCGTGGAGTGCGGTCCCGGGCGGCTCCTCGCGCAGCTCGCGCAGGAGGCGGGTCTGCATCCGAACACGGTTCGCGAGCATCTGGCGGTGCTCGAGCGCGAGGGGCTGATCCGCACCGAGACGACTCCGCCGGGGCGGCGCGGACGCCCGCCCACCCGGTTCTACCCGGTGGACGACGTGGACGACAACGTGGCGGCCCGCGACCGGGCCGTCGCGGCGCAGGACCGCGGAGATGCGCTGCGCCGCGTCGATCCCGACCGGGATCGCAGCGCCGAGGACGGGATGCAGGCCACACATCAGCTGGACGTGCTGTATGACCATCTGGACGACGCCGGCCTCGAGCCGGCGATGGACGAGGCCCAGCTGACCGTCGAGCTGTCGCCGTGCCGCTATCTCGGGATGATGCAGGAGGACTTCCCCCTGGTCTGCGCGGTGCACCTGCACCTCGCGCAGCATCAGCTGGCGCATGTCGCCGGCCCCGTCGAGGTGCGGCGGGTCGAGCCGTTCGTCACCCCGACCACATGTCGGATGGCGCTGGGCATCGTCGGCGAGGAGACCCGTGCGCCCCGACCATCGGCCGAGCGCCGCGCGAACGGTCAGACGACGACGTCGCGTCCTCGCGGGTGCTGAGGGGCACCTGCGAGGACGCCGTCGCCCCTCACGCCATGTTCTGGGCCCACAGGTCCGGGCCGAAGACCTCGTAGTGGATGTTCTCGGACGGGATCCCGCGGTCGAGCAGGGTGCGGCGCACGGCCTGCATGAACGGCAGCGGCCCGCACATGAACACCTGCGGGTCCTCCGGCATGTCCGCCTGGCTCAGGTCCATGAAGCCGGACAGCGCGGGATAGAGGGTCGGCGCGGTCTCGGCGCCGCTCTCGTACCAGTTCTGCGCCCGCGCATCCGGCATGGCGACCACCTGCCGCCGAAGCCCCGCGTACAGCGCATGGGTCTCGTGCGAGCGGTCGGCATGGAACAGCCGGACCGTCCGGCGCGGCTGCCGACGGGACAGGTCCTCCATGATCGCCGCGACCGGTGTGATCCCGATGCCCGCCGACACCAGCACCAGCGGGGCGTCCGACTCGTCGAGCACCACATCGCCGGCCGGCTGGGAGACGTCGAGGACCGTGCCGGGCTGCGCGTTCTCGTGGAGCCAGCCCGACACCTGCCCGTCGGGCGCGCCCGCCGTGCCGCGGACCCGTTTGATCGTGACCCGTAGCGAGTCGCCGCGGGGACCGGACGAGATCGTGTACTGCCGGGGCTGGCGCTGCCCGTCGGGCAGGTCCACGGCGATCGCGACGTATTGTCCCGTGCGATGCGACGGCACCTCGCCCTCGACCGGGGCGAGCAGGAGCGAGAACACCTCCTCGGACTCCTCGAACCGTTCGACCACCCGATAGGGCCGCCACGGCTCCTCGGGGTCGGTGCCGCTCAGGGCGTACAGGCGCGCTTCCTCCGCGATCAGCGCGGTCGCGAACAGCCAGTACACCTCGTCCCAGGCAGCGGCGACCTCGGGCGTGATCGCCTCGCCCAGGACGGTCTTGACGGCCTTCAGAAGATGGTGGCCGACGATCGTGTACTCGGGCGCTGTGATCCCGAGCGAGACGTGCTTGTGCGCGATCCGCCGCATGACGGGCGTGAAGTCCGGCGCCTCCGAGTCGATCAGCTGCACGGCGAACGCCACCACCGAGGCCGCGAGCGCTTTGGGCTGTTCGCCGATGGCCTGGTTCGCCTGGTTGAACACGCGCAGCAGCTCCGGGTGCGCGGCGAACATGTCGGGGTAGAAGACGCGTGTGATCTCGTCCGCGTGCGCCGCGACGACATCGGCAGTGGCCGCGACGGTCTGGTGGGATGACGGTGACAGTTCCATGGGGGCGGGCCTCCTTCGGCAGGTCGACGGCGCGAGACGCGCCACGGTGCATGATGCGTCCGATTCTCCGGCGGCGACGGGTGTTCCACCGTGAAAAATCATCGGACGGTGCACGGTGCCCGCGGGGACACCCGTTCGCGCGGACTCCCGCCCGACGCCGCATGACCGGGCATTCACCTGCGAGGATGACGGGATGAACGAGCACGCCGACCTCTCCTCGCGGATCGACGACGTCCTGTCCCGGCTCGACCGCGCCGCCCGGCGCACCGGCCGGGACGGGACCGACGTGCAGATCCTGCTCGCGACCAAGACCCGCACCGCCGAGGAGATCGCCGACGCGGTCCGCGCGTTCCGCGAGCGCGGCCGCGACGTGGTCGTGGGGGAGAACCGTGCGCAGGAGATCGCCAAGCACGCCGACCCCGCTCTCGTGGCCCTCGACGTGCCCCACCACTTCATCGGACGCCTCCAGACCAACAAGGCCAAGGACGTCGTGGCCTTCGCGACCGTGATCCACAGCGTCGACCGCGACGACCTGATCGACGCGCTCGCGCGCCGGGCCGAGCTCGCGGACGTCGAGCGCGACGTGCTGATCCAGGTCAACACCTCCGGCGAGGCCTCCAAGGGCGGGTACCCGCCCGAGGCCCCGGCCGTGCGCGCCGCCCTCGAGCGCGTCGCCGCGACCGGGCGGCTGCGTGGCGTCGGGCTGATGACGATCGGAGCGCACACGAGCGACGAGGCGTCCGTGCGGGCCTCTCTCGGCGCCCTGCGCGCACTGCGGGACGAGATCGCGATGCCGGGCGTCACCGAGCTGTCGATGGGCATGAGCGGCGATCTCGAGATCGCCGTCGAGGAGGGCTCGACCATCGTGCGCCTCGGCTCGGCGGTCTTCGGCCCGCGCTCCGCCTGACGGGACCGAGGGCTCAGACCGGTCCCGCGAGGGCCGCGGGCACGCCGAACTCGTCCTCGAGCACCTCGGCCGCCGCGCCCAGGGCGATCGCATCGTCTCCGTGCGTCGAGACGAGCACCTCGACGTGAAGCCAGTCATGGCGCGGCAGCTCGGTCTCCATCGCGCCCCGCACCGCATCGAGATAGGCGGCGTGGTGACGATGGATGCTGCGGCCGGCGAGGATGATCCGGTCGACGTCGAGCAGCACCACCAGGTCCATCACGACGGAGGCCAGGATGCGGGCCGCGCGCGCCATGTCCCCGCGCGCGAGGGCCGCGGCGTGCTCGGCCTGCGCGCAGCCGCGGCGCCCGCACGTGCACGGCTCGCCGTCGAGCACGACCACGGTGTGGCCCACCTCCCCGGCGTCCGAGTGCGCGCCGCGATGCAGCACGTCCCCCAGGCGCAGGCCCGCCCCGATGCCGTCCTCGACGAGCACGAGCGCGGCGTCCGGCACGGCGTGCGGCGAGCTCCAGGACTCCGCGACGATCGCGGCCGTCGAGTCGTTGTCCACGAGCGCGGGCAGGCCCAGGCGCTCGACGAGCCGGGCGCGCAGGGCGAGTCCGCTCCACGAGTCCGTGGCCTCCGCGCCGCGGAACACTCCGGCATCGTGGTCGACCGAGCCGGGCATCCCGACACCGATGCCGACGAGGGCGCCCTCGCCCCGGCCCCGCAGGTCCGTCGCGAGTTCCACGATGACCTCGACAAGCTGGTCGGGAGCGGTGCCGGTATCGAGCTCGCGCTCGCACGCCGCGAGGATCTCCCCCGTCAGGTCGACGACCACGGCGCGCACGCGCGTGCGCGTGACGTGCACGCCGATCGCGCGCCGCGACCGGGGGACGAGGCGGTGCAGGACGGCCGGCTTGCCGGGGCCGGCGCTCACCGTGCCTGCCTCCTCGACGAGCCCGCGCTCGCCGAGGCGCGCGAGGATCTTGGTGACGGCCTGGGGGGTGACGTCGAGGGCCTCGGCGATGTCGTGGCGGGCCATGGGGTTGCCGCCGCGCAGGAGGGCGAGCACGCCGGCGTCGTTGACGCCGCGCACGAGATCGAGATGGGCTCCGCTGCTCATTCGAGACATTGTGGCCCACGGGTGCGCTCGGCGGGGCGCCGATGCGCGCCGCGCGGGTGGAGCGAGGCGGCGCCCGGGTCGCGGGGAGGCCGCGGTCGCCGTCTGTGTCGCACCGCACGGTGGAGGACGCGGACCGGACCGTTGACATATAGCAACAGCGTTGACTTATTGTGGTCGCGTGACATCCCTGCGACTCGATCCGCGTTCTCTGACCCAGCATCTGCGCCCCCGCCTCCCGCGCCGCCCGGAGCGCCCGGAGCTCGGTTCCGCACACCCGGCACCGATCAGTCCCGCGCGCCGTCGGCTGGCCCTGTTCGCCCTGGCCCTCGGTGGCTTCGGCATCGGGTCGAGCGAGTTCGTCTCGATGGGGCTGCTGCCCGGCATCGCCCACTCGCTGCTGCCGGACGTCATGTCCGCCTCGCCCGAAGCCGGCATCGCCCAGGCGGGCCTGGCCATCAGTGCCTACGCCGCCGGCGTCGTCGTCGGTGCCCCCACGGTCGCGCTGCTCGCCGTGCGGATGAGCCGTTCCAGGCTCATCGTGCTGCTGGCCGCCGCCCTGCTCGCGGGCACGGTCCTGTCGGCCCTCATGCCGACCTTCGAGCTGACGGTGCTCGCCCGTTTCGTCGCCGGCATCCCGCACGGCGCCTACTTCGGGGTCGCCTCGCTCATCGCCGCCTCCCTGATGGGAGAGGGCAGCCAGGGCAAGGGCGTCGCGCTCGCCCTGTCCGGCCTCACGGTCGCCAACCTCATCGGCGTCCCACTCCTGACCGCCTTCGGCCAGGGCCTGGGCTGGCGCGTGAGCTACCTCATCATCGCCGCGGTCTTCGTCGCGACGATCGCGCTGCTGCGCCTCAGCGTGCCGCCGCAGGAGCGGCCCGCCGAGCGCAGCATCCTCGAGGAGCTGAGCGCCTTCCGCTCCAAGCAGGTGTGGGCGGTCGCCGGCATCGCGGCGGTCGGCTTCTCCGGCAGCTTCGCGATCTACAGCTACATCGCCGACATCTCCCAGCACGTCGCCGGCACCACGGCCGCGTTCGTGCCCGTCGTCCTCGCATGCGCGGGCCTCGGGATGACGCTCGGCAACCTGCTGGGCGGCTGGGCCTCCGACCGCTCCGGCACGCGCACCCTGCTGGTCGGCTTCCCGGCGTACATCCTCGCGCTCATCGCGCTGTTCCTGTTCGCCTCGTCGACCCCGGGCCTCCTGGTCACGGTCTTCTGCGTCAACATCGCCAACTCCATGGTGACGCCCGCCGTGCAGACCTGGCTGATCCGCGCCGCCGGTCGTTCGCAGGTGCTCGGCGCCTCGCTCAACCATGCCGCGTTCAACGTCGCCAACTCCCTGGGCGCGGCCCTCGGCGGCGCCGTGATCTCCGCGGGACTGGGCTTCCGCGCCCCGGCCGTGGTCGCGATCTTCCTGGCCGCGTGCGGCTTCGCCATGGTGCTCACGACGCTCGGCGCGCAGCGCGCGCTCGGCAAGCGCCGCGCCCATGCCATGAGCCGGGTCGTCTCCCTCGACTCGCTGCGCGGTCTCGGTGGCGCAGGCGTGGGCGCCGTCCGCGGCCGTGAGGACGATGTCCGCCGCGCCGACCGCGTCGAGGTGAGCACCACGGGAGCCGTCCCCACGTTCACCGGAGCCATCCCGGTCACGACAGGCGCCATCCCCGCCATCGTCTGAGGCCGGCCGGCCCTGCCCCCGGGCGGGGTCCGGGCCACGAGCACTCCGCACGACGACACCCGTCGGCCTCCGGGCCGGCACGTGTCGCCGTCGTGGGCGGATCCGATGCGATGCCACGGCGCCCGTCCGGCGACGCCTATCGTGGCGTCGACCGGGGCCGGGCCTCGTCCTCGACGGTCATGCGCAGAACCCGGTGTGGTGAGGCACCGCTCGCGCAGAACTGGGCGTGCTGGAGGCGTCGCGCGTGCAGACCTGAGGACGGCAGAGCATCCCGCGCGGGGAATCATGGACAGCCCGATCTCACCGCGTGCCCCGCGTCCGGTGCACACGATTCCGGCGCGCTCGGCGCACGGTGGTCAGCAGCATCCGGCGCAGGCCGGTGAGGGAGTCGGCGGCGAGCGCCACGAGGATCGCGGAGACGACCGAGACGACGAACGTCCCCGTCACCGTGCCGAGCAGGCCCAGGTGCGCGGCGAGCGTCCACGAGCCCGCGGCGGCCGCGCCGCTCGTGGTCAGGTCACGCAGGCGCAGCGAGCGGACGCTCTCCGCAGGCGCGGGAGCCGGCGCCGGCGCGGCCTCGTCGGTCGCGAGGCGGGATCGCGGGGTCGCGGCGGCCTCGGCGACCACGGGCATCGGTCCGGTCCCCAGCGCGCGCAGCACACCGGTCGCGGTCGTGTCGCGGCGGGGGAGGTGGCGGAGCGGACGAACAGGCTCGAGAACGGCGGACGACTGCATGATCCCAGCCTGACGCACGCAGGCGTGCGCCGCGCCGCGCGGCCGCGAAGGCCTCGTGAGGCGTTCGTGAAGACCGTGCGCACACGACCGGTGCCGGGGCCCCGGCCGATCTCTCGAGTCGTCGTCACACTTCGTCATCGGAGTTTATGAGGCGTCTAAGCTGAGCCTTAGGCTTGTCCGAGCGCCTCACGCGTCCCGCCCCATCCCGTCAGGAGGACTCCCCGTGCACATCGACACCATCGCCGTGCAAGCCCTGCGCGATCACGAGCACGGTGCCGTGGTCCCCCCGATCCACCTCGCCTCGACCTTCGAGCTCGACCCGGCGACCGAGGACGGCGCCTACGCCTACCAGCGCGGCTCCAACCCCACGCGGGCCCAGCTCGAGACCGTGATCGCGGCGCTCGAGGGCGCGCGGCACGGCTTCGCGTTCGCCTCGGGGATGGCGGCCACCGGTGCGGCGTTCTCGCTGCTCGCCGGCGGCGACGAGGTGATCCTGTCCGCGAGCGTGTACGGCGGCACCTACCGCTTCGTCGACAAGGTCTTCCCCGGTCGCGGCGTCAGGGGACGCTTCGTGACCGACCTCGGGAACCTGACCGACGCGGACTTCACCGAGCACACCCGCATGGTGTTCGTCGAGACCCCCGCCAACCCGACCCTGCGCATCACCGACCTGCGGCGCATCGTCGAGCTCGCCCATGCCCACGGCGCCCTCGTGGTCGTCGACAACACCTTCATGACCCCGGTCCTCCAGCGGCCGCTCGCTCTCGGCGCCGACGTGGTCGTGCAGTCGGCCACGAAGTACCTCGCCGGGCACTCCGACCTCCTGGCCGGCACCGTCACGACCGACGATGACGCGCTCGCCGAGGCCTTCGCACTCGCCCAGAAGGCGCTCGGCGGCGTGCTCTCCCCCTTCGACTCCTATCGGCTGATCCAGGACATCAAGACCCTTCCGCTGCGCCTCGAGCGCCAGCAGGCGGGCGCGGTCGAGATCGCCGCCCATCTGGCCGCCCACGAGGACGTCGCGCGCGTCCTCACCCCGGGCTCCTTCAGCGAGGCCGAGGCGGTGCTGCACGCGAGCCAGGCGAACGGTCCGGGAGCCGTCATCTCCTTCGAGCTCGCCGACGGCCTCGACCGGGTCGCGTTCCTGCGGGCGCTGCGCTTCCCGGCCTACGCGGTGAGCCTGGGCGGCGTGGAGTCGCTCATCTGCCGCCCCGCGACGATGACGCATGAGGCGATGACCCCCGAGGATCGCGCGGCCGCCGGCATCGGCGACGAGCTGCTGCGCCTGTCCGTGGGCATCGAGGCGGTCGCCGACCTCATCGCCGATCTCGACCAGGCCCTCGCGGCCGCCCGCTGAGCCCGTTCCGCCCACCCCAGGAGTCCTCATGACCTCACCGATCCGACCCACCCGCCGCGGCGCCCTCGCGCTCGGCTCCACAAGCGCCCTCGCCGCCCTGCTCGCCGCGTGCGGCCCCAGCCAGAACCGCTCGGAGGACGGCAGCGTCGCGAGCGACGGCAGCACGGCCACCGCGGGCGACCTGCTGGAGTCCATCACCTCGACCGGGACGGTCCGGATCGGGATCGAGGGCACCTACAAGCCCTACGCGTACCACGACGACTCCGGGAAGCTCGTCGGCTTCGAGAAGGACATCGCCGACGCCATCGCGAAGGGGCTCGGCGCGACGCCGCAGTTCATCGAGACCGAGTGGGACTCCCTCATCGCGGGGCTCGACGTCGGCAAGTACGACATCGTCATCAACAACGTGGGCATCACCGAGGAACGCGAGAAGAAGTACCTGTTCTCCGAGCCGTACGCGAAGGTGTCGGGACGGGTCGCCGTGGCCAAGGACTCCGACATCCAGACCCTCGCCGACCTCAAAGGACGCACCGCCGCCCAGACCGCCACGAGCAACTGGGCGCAGGCGATGACCGACC
>DAMDHZ010000010.1:21119-41758 GCA_032101665.1 Brachybacterium sp.
TTCGCCGAGGGCGTCGAGCTCGTGGTCCAGGGGCGTGCCGACGCGATCGGCAACGACCTCGTCTCCTTCACGACGTATCTCGAGGAGCAGCCCGACGCGAACATCCGCCTGCTCGACGAGGAGCTGCCCACCGACTCGGTCGTCGGCGTGATCATGCCCAAGGGGCAGGAGGACCTGCAGGCCACGATCGACGAGATCCTCGACGGTATGAAGTCCGACGGGTCGCTCTCGGCGATCTACCAGCAGTGGGTGGGCACCGACCTGACCCCGCAGGGCTGATGGGACGCGCCCTCGAGCTCTGGGTGGGCTCGCTGCCGCGCCTGCTGGAGGCGACCGTCGCGGTCACCGTCCCGCTGTCGCTGCTCTCGTTCGCGATCGCCCTCGTGCTCGCGGTGGTGGTCGCGCTCGTGCGCCTGTACGGGCCGCGACCGCTCGCGGGGATCGCGTGGCTGTACGTGTGGATCTTCCGCGGCACCCCGCTCGTGGTGCAGCTGTTCATCGTGTTCTTCGGGTTCCCCAACATCGGCATCGTGCTGCCCGCCTTCGCGGCCGCGGTCGTGACGCTCGCGCTCAACACGGGGGCCTACGCCTCCGAGGCGATCCGCGCGGCCATCCTGTCGATCCCGCGCGGCCAGTTCGAGGCGGCCCAGACCCTGAACCTGTCCCGTCGTGCGACGTTCTTCCGGGTGGTCGCGCCCCAGGGGTTCCGGATCGCCCTGCCGCCGCTCACCAACGACTTCATCGACCTGGTCAAGGGCACGTCGCTCGTCTTCGCCATCACCATCGTCGACGTGTTCCAGGTGGGCCGGCAGATCGCCGCCTCGACCTTCGAGCCGCTCATCCTCTACGTCGAGGTCGCGGCGATCTACCTGGTCATCGTGTCCCTGCTGAGCATCCTGCAGGGTTGGCTCGAGAAGAGGGTGTCCCGCCATGTCCGCACGACCTGAGAGCCAGGCCCTGGTGCCCGGGAACCGTCCGCCGCTCGTGCTGGACGGCATCCGCAAGACCTTCGGGCAGCTCGTGGCCCTCGACGACGTGTCCCTCGAGATCCCGCGCGGGAGGACCACGGTGCTGCTCGGACCGTCCGGGTCGGGCAAGTCGACGTTGCTGCGCTCGATCAACCTGCTCGAGCGCCCCGACGCGGGCACCCTCGACTTCGGAGACGGGCCCGTGACCCTCGGCGGGCGGCTGACGGCGCGCACGGTGCGCGCCGTGCGCGGCCGCTCGACCATGGTGTTCCAGCAGTTCAACCTGTTCCCCCACCTGACCGCGCTCGGCAACGTGACGCTGGCCCCGGTGAACACGCGCGGGCTGCCGCGGGCGCAGGCCGAGGAGCTGGGACGGACGCTGCTGGCCAAGGTCGGGCTCGCCGCCAAGGCCGACGCCTACCCGGACCGCCTCTCGGGCGGGCAGCAGCAGCGCGTGGCGATCGCCCGGGCGCTCGCGATGGAACCCGATGTGCTCCTCTTCGACGAACCCACGTCCGCGCTCGACCCCGAGCTCGCCGCCGAGGTGGTCGAGGTGCTCGCCGACCTCGCCCAGGAGGACCGCACGCTCGTGGTCGTCACCCACTCCCTGGCCTTCGCCCGCCGCGTGGCCGACAAGGTGGTGTTCCTCGAGGACGGGCAGGTCCTGCTCGACGGCGACCCCGCCGACTTCTTCGAGAGCAGCGACGAGCGCCTCCGCCGCTTCCGCGAGGTCGTCGCCTCGGTCTGACATCGTGTGGCCGCGGCTCTGCGGTGGCCCGAGACCCGAGCCCTCGCGCCGCCCAGGCACGTGTCAGCGCGGCCCGATACGATGGGCGGGCCCGGAACGCGGTCACATGGCTGCGCCTCCGCACGCGATCCCAGACGTCCCGGCCCCGAAGGAGGAGCCTTGGCTCGCCACAACATCGTGCTCGGCAACGACCGAGCCTTCACGTCCAGCGGCTACGCGAGCTTCGACGGCTCCCGCGTCGACGACCGGCCGCAGTACGGCCACGGCCAGCCCTCCGGTCAGTACGGCTACGGCCAGCAGGCTTCTTCCCATGCCCCGCACGCCCAGGCGTACCCGGCCCCGACCGGCCATGGCCAGCAGTCGCGCGAGGACCTCGAGGCGATGTACGCCCGACCCGCCGCGACCGGCCACGACACCGGCCGCATGACCATGCGCGATGCCCTGAACGCGATCACGGCCACGCTCGGCACGATCATCGTGGTCGGCTTCGCCGTCGGCATGCTGCCGGTCGTGCTCGGCGCGGTCGCGGGCGCCCAAGGCGAGATGGCGGGCGTGGGCCTCGGCACGGCCGCCATGATCGTCGGCATCATCGGCGGCACGATCCTCGCCTTCGTCAACATCTTCAAGAAGACCCCGTCGCCCGCGCTCGTGCTCGCCTACGGCGTGTTCGAGGGCATGCTCCTGGGCGGCATCTCCGGTGTCATCGACTACTCCTACTCCGGTCCGAGCGTCGCGCTGCAGGCCGTGGTCGGCACCCTCGCGGTCGCCGGCACCGTCCTGGTGCTGTTCCGCGCCGGGGTGCTGCGCACCTCGCCGCGCCTGACCAAGATCTTCATGGTCGCGATGGTCGGCTATCTCGTGTTCGGCCTCGTCAACATCGGGGTCATGCTCGTGACCGGCACGAGCCTGCGCGACGGCATGCTCGGACTCGTGATCGGCGCGATCGCCGTGGTCCTCGCCTCGTACTCGCTCGTAATGGACTTCGAGGACATCACGACCGGCGTGAAGAACGGCGTCCCGCGCCGCATGGCCTGGCGCTGCGCCTTCGGCGTGGCCGCGACCCTGGTGTGGATGTACCTGGAGATCCTGCGCATCCTCGCGATCTTCCGCAACAACTGACGTCAGCGATCGACCGGAACGGGTCCGGGTGCCGTGAGGCACCGGGCCCGTTCCCGCACGAGAGAGGCAGGGATGGACGCCGTCTGGCACTGGGTCCACACCCACGGGATCACGGTGGCCAGCTCGGCGCTGCTCGTCATCGACATCGCCCTCCGGATCATCGCGATCTTCGTGGTGCCCCGCAGCCGACGCCCTGGCTCCGCGATCGCCTGGCTGCTCGCGATCATGGTCTTCCCGCTCGTCGGCTTCCCGCTGTACCTCATGCTCGGCACGGCGCAGCTGCCCCGTAAGCGCCGTGAGAAGCAGCGGCTCGTCAACCGCCTCATGCGCGAGCGGGCCGAGGAGATCCCCGACTCCGACCTCGACCACGACAGCCCGACCTGGCTCCAGTCCGCCGTCGCCCTCAACCGCAACCTCGGCGCCTTCCCCCTGACGGGCAACAACTCGGTCGACCTGCACATCGACTACGACACGACGATCGAGGAGATGGCCCAGGACATCCGCACGGCCGAGCGCAGCGTCAACGCCGTCTTCTACACGATGGGCCTCGACGCCGTCACCGCCGACTTCTTCCGCGCGATCGGGGAGGCCGCGGACCGCGGCGTGACGGTCCGGCTGCTGTACGACTACTGGGGCTCGGCCCGTCACCGCCGCCCCTACAGGGCGATGCAGCGCTTCCTCGACGAGCACGGGGTCGAGCACCACCCGGCGATGCCGATCAAGCCGTTCGCCGACGGCGCGTTCCAGCGGCCGGATCTGCGCAACCATCGCAAGATCCTCGTGGTCGACGAGAAGGTGGGCTGGCTGGGAAGTCAGAACATCATCGCGCGCGATTACGGCAAGCGCTCCAACATCCGCCGCGGCCTGCAGTGGCAGGAGACGATGGCCCGCATCACCGGCCCCATCGTCTCCGAGATGAACCTGCTGTTCGCGACCGACTGGTACTTCGAGTCCGACCAGATCCTCACCGAGGCCGAGCTCGTCCACCCCCGGCCCGACACGGCCGGCGAGCTCGAGTGCCAGATCGTGCCGTCGGGCCCGGGCTTCGTCCTCGAGAACAACCTGCTGCTGTTCGACCAGCTGTTCTACTCCGCCGCCGAGCGGATCGTCGTGGTCTCGCCGTACTTCGTGCCGTCGGAGTCGATGCTGTACGCGCTCATCACCGCGGCCGGGCGCGGCGTCGACGTCGAGCTGATCGTCTCCTCGAGCGCCGACCAGTTCCTCGTGAGCCACGCCCAGCGCTCGTACTACGAGGAGCTGCTCACCGCGGGTGTGCGCATCCAGCTGTACGAGGAGCCGTACATCCTGCACGCCAAGCACGTGACGATCGACGACTTCGTGACGGTGATCGGCTCGTCCAACATGGACATCCGCTCGTTCCTGCTCGACATGGAGTCCTCGCTCATGATCGGCGGCAGCGACTTCATGGCGCAGATGCGCGACATCGAGGCCGCCTACCGCGCGCGCAGCACCCCGCTCGACCTCGAGACCTGGCGCCGGCGGCCGTTCCTCGCGCGCTCCCTCGACGACATCTGCCGGATGGCGTCCTCGATCGTCTGAGCGACGCGGCCGTATGCCGGACGGCGGGCCTCAGCCGACGACCTGCAGGGAGTCCAGGATGCTCTGGAGATCCGCCATGTGGTCGTCGTGATCGGCCGCGACGTCCGAGACCAGGGCGCTCGGGCCGCCCGGGGTGTCCACCACGATCGCGGTCACGCGCGACTCGTCGGTCGTCTTGAGCCCCGCGTCGAAGTGGTACGTGGCCTGCACGATCCAGCCCGGCGTGCCGTCGACCGTGGTCGCCTCGGTGCGGTAGTCCGTGACGGTGGGCGTGTCGCCGAAGTAGTCGATGAGACCCGCCGACGTCACGTAGCACTGGAAGATCGTGACGGCCGCCTGCTCGGCCCCCGGGTAGGAGCCCTCGGCCTGGGGCCACGTCACGCGGCCCACGTTCACGACGGAGTACCAGCTGCCCTCGACGTTGCGCGCGTATCCGGCCGCGTCGGTCATGTAGGCGAGGTCTCCGCTGCCCCAGTTGAAGGTCCACGTCGACGGGCGCGTGTACTCCAGGCCCCCGCCGCGCACCTTCCCGGCCGGCTGGGCGGAGGTGGACTGCTGGGGCAGCACCGTGCAGTCCGACGTGGGCGCCTGCGTGAAGATCGGCGGAGGAGGCGCGAGGTTGGGGTCGTTGGGATCCGGGATGTACTCCGACTGACCGCTCGCGGTGCCCGTCGCGGGCTCGGCGTAGTCCGGGTCGTCGCCGAAGGCGTCGCGGAAGAGGGTCTGGGACAGGACCAGCGCGACGATCGCGAGGAGCGCGGCGCTCGCGCCGATCACGGTGAGGATCATCGCCCGGGACCTCGAGCGCGAACGCTCGTCGGGCGCCGGGGCCTGGGCGGGCGTGCGCGGCGGCGGTGTCGCGAAGTCGGGCAGGCCGGCGTCCGACGGCTCGTCGCGCCGCTCCGGATCCGTCATGTCGCGCCCCCTCCTCGGTGTCCGGCGCCGATTCTCGCACAGCCCGCCTGGGCCCCCGCTTGCTAGGGTCATGGGCGTGACACGGGGTGCCGTCCCGCAGGACGGCTGAGAGCACACCCGTCGAACCTGATCTGGTCAGCACCTGCGAAGGGATCGTCACGATGAACGCATCGTCTGCCGCCTCACCCCTGCCCTCCTCCGACGCCTCGCCGTCCGGTGCGCCGTGGACCGCCTGCCTGGGCCTCGTGCGCGAGGCCGCGCCGCTCGTCCACTGTCTCACCAACACCGTGGTCCAGCAGATCACCGCCAACGCCCTGCTCGCGGCGGGCGCCTCGCCGGCCATGGTCGACCACCCCGAGGAGGCCCCGCTGTTCGCGGCCGCCGCGAACGGGGTGCTCGTGAACCTCGGGACGGTCTCCCCGCACCAGGTCGAGGCGATGCCCCGCGCCGCACGCGCGGCCACCGAGAGCGCGACACCGTGGGTGCTCGACCCCGTCGCCGTGGGCGGCCTCCCCGTCCGCACCCGGCTCGCGCACGCCCTGACCACGATCGGCCCCACCGCGATCCGCGCCAACGCCTCGGAGGTGCTCGCGCTCAGCGGCGTCGACGACGGCGGCCGCGGCCCCGACTCGACCGCCGCGCCGGACGCCGCCCTCGACGCGGCCCGGGCCCTCGCCGAGGACACCGGCGGCGTCGTCGCGGTGTCGGGGGAGCGGGATCTCGTCGTCTCCGCCGGGCGCACCACCTGGATCACGGGCGGCGACCCGTTGCTGACGCGCGTGACGGGCACCGGTTGTGCGCTCGGGGCGCTCACCGCCGCGCTGCTGGGCGCGTGTCCCGCCGCGGATCCCCATGATGCCGTGGTCGCGGCGCACGCCCTCGTGGCCGCGGCCGGATCCCGCGGCGCGCACGCGGCCACGGGACCGGGATCGTTCGCCGTGGCCTGGCTCGACGCCCTCGGCGCTCTCGAGCCCGAGGACGTGGCCGCCGCGGTCCTCGTCGAGGAGTGCTGACGTGCGCGGGGCCCTCGAGCTGGCCCGGCGCACCGACTGGAGCGTCTACCACGTGACCGACACCGCCCTCTCGGGCGGCGCCGACCGGGTGCCCGCGGTCGTGGCCGACGCCGTGCGCGGTGGCGCGGGCGCGATCCAGGTGCGGGACAAGCACGCGAGCGACACCCGGATCGCGCACCTCGTCCGGGCCTGCCGCACCGCGATCGCGAACGCCGTCGGGACGGAGGCCGCGGCTCATGTCCGGCTGTTCGTCAACGATCGCGTCGACGTCGCCGTCGGCGAGGGCTGCCACCTCCACATCGGCCAGGACGACGCCGACCCCGCCGAGGCCCGACGCCTGCTGGGCGACGACCTCCTGCTCGGCCTCTCGGTCTCGACGCCCTCGCACGCGGCCGCGGCCGCGAGCGCCGGTCTCGCCGACGTGCTCGGCATCGGCCCGGTCCGGGCCACCGACACCAAACCCGATGCCGCCGCCCCGCTCGGCGTGGCCGGGGTCATCGCCTGCATGCGGGCCCTCGAATCGCCGGGCGGGGCCCGCCCGGCTGCCGTCGCCATCGGTGGCATCGACACCGAGCTCGCACGAGCCCTCGGCCCCACCGGGATCGACGGCGTCTGCGCGGTCTCCGCGATCGCCGCCGCCCCGTCCGCGGCCGACGCCGCCCGCACCCTGGGAGAGGCCCTGAGTTCCGGGCGCGACAATCGCCGGGATGACCACCTCCCCGAGTCGTCGGCCCCGACGGCCACGACCCGCTGAGCCCCCCGCCTCACCTACCGAAGGATCCACGCATGCGACCGCCCACAGCCCTCTCGATCGCCGGCACCGACCCCAGCGGCGGCGCCGGCATCCAGGCCGACCTCAAGACCTTCACGGCGCTCGGCGTGTACGGCACGAGCGTGATCACCGCGCTCGTCGCCCAGAACACCCAGGGCGTGCAGGAGGTGCGCGACGTCGACACCGCCTTCGTCCGCACCCAGGTGGACAGCGTGATCGACGACATCGTCATCGACGCGACCAAGATCGGGATGCTCGGCACCGCCGCCGTCGTCGAGGCGGTCGCCGACCTCGTCGGCTCCCGCGGCACCGACCTCGGCACGATCGTGCTCGATCCGGTGATGGTCGCGAGCAGCGGGGACCCGTTGCTGTCCGCCGAGGGCTCACAGGCGCTGCGCGAACGGCTGCTGCCGCTCGTCCACGTGCTCACCCCGAACCTCCCCGAGGCGGCGCACCTGCTCGGCGAGACCGTCGCGACCGACGTCGAGCAGATGCGCGCCCAGGCGCTGCGGCTGCAGGCCCTCGGTGTGCCGGTCGTGGTCCTCAAGGGAGGCCATCTCGGCGGCGACGAGGTGGTCGACGTCGTCGTGCATCCCGGCGGCACCGATCTGCTGCGCGGCCGCCGGGTGCCCACCCGCAACACCCACGGGACCGGCTGCACCCTGTCCTCGGCGATCGCGGCGCAGTACGCCCGGATCGCGGAGTTCTCGCGCGCCGGTGAGCTCGGGGAGATCGGCGACCGAGGAGCGCAGGACGACGACCTCACCGTGGTCGCATCCGCGCGCGAGTTCCTCGCGAGTGCCCTCGACAACGCCGTGGAGTGGGAGCTCTCGCGTCACCCCGAGACGGGCCACGGTCCCGTCAACCACCTCATCACGCTCGCCGAGGACTGAAGCGCGCCAGGGCCCGATGGTGGGAGCGTCTGCTGACAAGGGGCGCTCCACGGCCGGGCGGGGCCCCTGCGAGGGTCGCTCGACCATGGAGCGCCCGATCTCAGCAGCCCGGCCGCCCAGGAGCCTCCGTGACCGTCAGGGAAGGAGGCCGAGCGCATCCTTGACGGTGAGGACCCGGGTGACCGACTCGCGCACCCGCCGGGCGTTGTCCTCGTCGGCCTCGGCCCATGCCACGATCGCGTCGGTCATCGTGCCCGCCAGACCGGGATCGGCCGTCAGCACGACATCCCCTCCGGCCTCGAGGAAGCGCGTCGCGCGTTCGCCGACCGGCACGTCCTGGACCGCGGCGGCGGCGCCGACGTCGTCGGTGACCGCGAGCCCCGAGAAGCCCAGGTCGCGACGCAGGAGGTCGGTGACGACGGTGCGCGAGAACATCGCGGGGACGTCGGCGTCGAGTTGCGGGTAGCGAGCGCTCGAGAGCATGACGATCCCGGCCCCCGCGGCGATCCCGCGGCGGAAGCTCTCGAGGGAGGCGGCGTCCGCGTCGGTCTCGCGGTCCGTGATCCCGGAGGTCGAGACGTCGGTGTTGCCGGTGATGCGACCCAGGCCCGGGAAGTGCTTGAGGGTGGGCTGCACCCCGGCGCCCGCGAGGGCGCCCACGGCGGCCTCGACGCACGCGGCGACCTGAGCGGGGTCGGTGCCGAAGCCGCGCCCGAGCGCCCCGATGGGGGCGTTGTCGTCGCCCACCTCGGGATCCACGACGTCGGCCACGGGGGCGAGGTCGACCCCGATCCCGAGGGCCGCGAGGTCCTCGCCGATCGAGCGATACGCTGTGCGGACGGCGTCGACGCCCTGCCGGCCGAGGTCCTCGGCCGGGCCCGTCCGGCGGGCCGCATCACCGCGGAGCATGCGGACCTTCCCGCCCTCCTGGTCGACCGCCAGCAGCGGTCCCACCCCGGCGCTCGCCTCGGAAGCCGCGGTCCGCGCCCCGTCGAGCACGTCGCGCACCGTGTCCGCCGACTCCCATGTGCCGAGCAGGAACAGGCCACCGGTGCGGGCCTCGGAGAACGCCGCCTCTGGGAGAGAGTCGCCCGCGCGCACGCCGACCCACAGGAGCTGTCCGGCGAGCTGCCGGGCGTCGAGCGACGAGATCAGCTCGGCGAGACGATCGGGCGACGGGCTCGCGGTGGCCGTGGCACCTCCGCCGTCCGAGGCGGAGGCGCCGTCGGACGCAGATGAGGGCGGGAGGTCGGAAGAACCGGCGGAGCACGAGGAGGCCACCGCAGCGGCGGGGACGACAGCCAGCGCGGACAGCAGGGTTCGACGACGCATCCGTCCAGTCTGGCACGGGCCCGACTCGCGCCGCGGACCGTCGGACACCCCCGCTAGGGTGGCCCCAGACGTCACCACCGCCGAACGCGGACACGGCCTCGCCGGGTGCGCTCACGGGTTCGCCGCGATCGAGGGGCCCGCACGGCGGCCCGGCTGGACATGACAAGGAGCTCCTGGACCGATGACCGAGCACAACGACCCCGTCCCGCCCGCCGGGCTTCCCGCTCCCGACGGGTCGAGCGACCCGTGGCAGTGGCTCGAGGACGTCACGGGCGAGGACGCCCTGGCATGGGTGCGCGAGCGCAACGCCCGCGCCGAGGCCGAGATCGACGCCGACGGCCTGTCGGGGACGCTCCACGAGGAGATCCTCGCGATCCTCGACGCGAGCGACCGGATCCCCGGCGTCGTCAAGCGCGGAGAGCACCTCTACAACGTCTGGACCGACGCCGAGCACGAGCGTGGGCTCTGGCGGCGTACAACGCTCGAGTCCTACCGCACCGACGAGCCGGCCTGGGAGGTGCTGCTCGACGTCGACGCGCTCAACGAGGCAGAGGGCGAGGACTGGGTGTGGCACGGGGCCCAGCTGCTGCGCCCCGCCGAGGGGGAGCCGTACCGGCGGGCTCTCGTGAGCCTCTCCCACGGCGGCTCCGATGCCGACGTCACGCGCGAGTTCGACCTCGAGGCCAAGGACTTCGTGCCCGCGGCCGAGCGCGCCTTCGTGCGCCCCGAGGCCAAGGGATCGATGTCCTGGATCGACGAGGACGCCGTGTGGGTGTCGACGGACTTCGGCGACGGCACCCTGACCACCTCGGGGTACGCGCGCCAGGTGCGCCGCTGGTGCCGCGGCCAGGCGCTCGCCGACGCCGAGCTCGTCTTCGAGGCCGACGAGACCGACATGGTCGCGGTCGCCCACCACGACTCCACGCCCGGCTGGGAGCGCGACTGGATCATCCGCATGCGCGCCTTCTACGACTCCCAGGAGATCCTCGTCCGTCCCCGTGCGGCGGCAGCGGACGAGGAGGACCACGCCGTGGGCGACCTCGAGCTCGTGCCGCTCGACGTCCCGCGCGATCTCGAGACGACCGCCCATCGCGACCTCGTGTACTTCCTGCCGCGCAGCGAGTGGGCCGTCGACGGCGCGGTGTACCCGGCCGGGTCCCTCGTGGTCGGGGACCTCGAGGAGTACCTGCGGGGCGAGCGACGCCTGACGGTGCTGTTCGAGCCCACCGCCTCGACCTCGCTCGCGGACCTCACGGTCACCCGCAACCTCCTCGTGCTCACGATCCTCGAGGACGTCGTGCACCGTCTCGAGGTGCACCACCGCGACGCCGACGGCCGATGGGTCCGCGAGGACCTCTATCCGGATCTGCCGGGGTCGCTCGCGGTCTCAGCGGTCGACGCCGACGAGTCCGACGAGGTATGGGTGACGTCGACCGGCTTCCTCGAGCCGACCACGCTGCGCCTGGGCGACCTCGCGGGCATCGGCCGCGGCGAGGGCGCCGGGGAGCTCGAGACGATCAAGTCCACCCCCGCGCGCGTTGCCGCAGAGGGCCTCGAGGTCACCCAGCACTTCGCCACGAGCGACGACGGCACCCGCATCCCGTACTTCCAGATCGGGCCCGTCGACCCCCGCCCGGCCGAGCAGTCACCGACGCTGCTGTACGGGTACGGCGGCTTCGAGATCTCCCAGACCCCCTCGTACCTCGGCGCGGTCGGCAAGGCCTGGCTCGAGCGCGGCGGCACCTACGTCGTCGCCAACATCCGCGGCGGTGGGGAGTACGGCCCCGCGTGGCATCAGGCGGCTCTCACCGAGAACCGGCACCGTGCGTACGAGGACTTCTCCTCGGTGGCTCGGGACCTCGTCGAGCGCGGCGTCACGACACCCGCGCGCCTCGCCGTGCGCGGCGGCTCCAACGGCGGCCTGCTCACCGGGAACATGGTCGCCCAGTACCCGGAGCTGTTCGGTGCCGTGATCGTGCAGGTCCCGCTGCTCGACATGAAGCGTTATTCCCACCTGTTGGCCGGGGCCAGCTGGATGGCCGAGTACGGCGACCCCGACACCGACGACTGGGAGTTCATCCGCACCTTCAGCCCGTACCACCTGCTGCGCAAGGGCGTGGCCTACCCGCCCACGTTCGTGCTCACCTCGACCCGGGACGACCGTGTCCACCCCGGTCACGCGCGCAAGTTCACCGCCGCGATGGAGACCCTCGGCGCGGACGTGCGGTCGTGGGAGAACATCGAGGGCGGCCACGGCGGCGCGGCGAGCAACGAGCAGGCCGCCCGCATGAACGCCCTCATCTACGCCTTCCTGTGGCACACCGTGGGGAGCGGCGTGCGATGACGTCCCCGACGCGCACGGGCGTCCGACCGCCGCTGGCCGACATCGCGGACCGGGCGGGCCAGGACGACCTCCTGCAGATCCGCAACGACCTGATGACGGTCTACCGGCGGATCGACGAGGCCGACGACCGGCTGTTCCCCCTGCGCTATGCGCGCGCCGGCGCGATCGAGCAGGGCCGGCATGAGCGACGTCCCGAGGGCGCCGAGGCCGAGCTCCCGCCGATCCTCATCATCCCGGACGGTCCGGCGCTCGCCTCCGTGCTGCCCTATGACGTGCTGCGGCGCATGATGACCCAGCGCGGCCTCGACGTCATCATGGTCGAGCACCGTGGCGTGGGCCTGTCCCGCCTCGACGCCGAGGGCCGTGATCTGCCGCGCGCGTCGATGCGCATCGAGAACGTGCTCGGCGACCTGCTCGCCGTGCTGGACCACGCGCAGGTCGATCGCGCCGTCGTCTACGGCGTGGGATACGGCGGATACCTCGCGCAGCTGCTCGCCGCGCTGCATCCGCAGCGTGTGCACTCCCTCGTGCTCGACTCGCCGCTCACCGGCCCGGACGACGAGGTCGCGAGCCAGCGGAGGTTCCGTGCCCTGTACTGGGACGGGGCCGACGAGCGGACGGACTCGATCGCCCGCGTCGTGCGCCGCCTCGTCCACGCGGGGGAGCTCGACGGTCGGCGGGCGGGACCGGTGCTGCTCGCGGTCCACGAGTACGGCGGGCCCGATGCGGTGCGCGACCTCGTCGACCTGCTCGCCCAGGGGCGGGGACGCCTGACCTGGACCTCGGTGCGGGAGGTGCTCGCCCAGGAATGGTTGCGGACCACCCCCTACGTGCAGGAGAACGACCTGGTCTCCCGCATCTCCCGCACCGAGCTCGGGCTGGGCTCCCACGCCGACGGCGGCGACCTCGACCCGTTGCAGCTGACGGCCCAGCACCCGCCGGATCCCGAGCCCTTCACGGGCCAGCCCTACGATCTTCCCGCGCTCTCGAGGGGGATCACGGCGCCCACCCTCGTGCTGTCGGGGTCCACCGACGTGGTCACCCCGCCCGCGATCGCCGAGGCGCTCGCCGCGCGCATCGACGGTGCCCGCCTGCTGCGCCTGCCGGGGCTGCGGCATTCGATCCTCGACGCCCATCCCTCGGTCGCCATCATCGCCGCGTGGTGGTCCGCGGCCGGCTGCGGCGACCTGCTGGCCGATCGCGGTGCCGAGCTTGCGGCCCTGCCTCGGGCCTCGCTCAACCGGGTGGTGGGGGAGGGGCTGCGCCTCGCCCTGCTCGCCGAACGGCTGTCGCCGTGGGGCCTGCGCCTGGCCTCGGCGCGCTTCCGCCGGCTCGAGGCGGACATCGACCCCCAGGGCCGCCGCGCCCGCCGCTCGCGGGCCCTGTGAGGGGACAGAGGGCTACGCACCCCGTCGTGACGCTGGCCCGAGCCGTCACCGACCGGCGCGGCCGACGACGGCGAGCCGCCGGCCCGTGCGCGATCCGGCCCGACCCGCTCAGGAGCGGCACGCGACCGTGAAGCCCCCGTCGTCGTACGTGACGGCGAAGGTGCCGGCCGCCTGACCGTAGTGCTCGTCCGCCCACTGCGCCGGGTCGGCGGGTGGTCCCGGGCTCCACGAGAAGGCGTACGCGTCCACCACGACGCACTGCGGCACGCGCGCGTTGGGGCCGTGGACCCATTGCACGTCGTGGTCGGGGACGAGCGGCGCGAGCAGGGGGATGTCGGCGGCGACGACCGCGCCCTCGGGCACGGCCCGGATCGCCCCGGCGGCCGGCTCCGCGCGCCACGTCGTCTCCCACGACGAGGGCTTCACGAGGGCCACGAGCGGCATCGAGCCGGCGAGCACGAGCGTCACCGCCGCGCTCGCACCGACCGCGATCATCCGGGTGGGGCGGTGCAGGCGCGGAGCGACGTCGAGCAGCGCGGCGAGCGCGATCGGCATCAGGATCGCGTTGTAGTGCCAGTACCAGGTCCAGTAGAAGTCGACCGTGCCGGTGAAACGCCAGGCGAGGGTAGGCAGCATGAGGGCGATGAGCCCGGAGCGCAGGCCGATCACCCCGGCCGCGAGGACGAGCATGAGCACCGTGATCCACTTGGTACCGGGGACGAACACCTCCCACAGCGAGCCGAGGTTGTCCGTGTAGTCGTACTGCCCCTGGGTGTTGAGCAGCGGCAGCAGGACGAACGTCGACAGCACGAACCAGCCGGCGCCCCAGCAGCCCAGGGCGATTCCCTCGAGCCGATAGCCGCGGGCGCGCCTGGCCACGAGCACACCGAAGAGGGTGACCGTGAGGCCCAGGTCCTCCTTGACGAACACGAGCGCCGCGGCCCACAGACATGCCGCGAGCACCCGGCCGCGCAGGAACCGGGTCAGGGCGAACGCCATGATCGGCACCGCGAACGCGATCTCGTGGAACTGCACGTCCTGCGCGGCCTGCAGGCCGAAGGAGAACACGTAGGCGGCGCCGGCGACCGCGCCGAGCACGGGGCCCAGGCGCTCCATCGCGAGGCGGGTGAGCGGGATCGCGGAGAGGGCGAACAGGAGGGCCTGGGCCCACAGGAGCGCGAGCCCGGAGGGCCACACCCACCAGACGGGGGCGAGCAGCACGAGGATCGGATGGAAGTGGTCGCCGAGCAGGTTCACCCCGTCGCCCTTGATGGGCACGATCGGACCATCGAGGTGGGCGTAGTCCTTGGCGAGCTCGGAGAAGATGCCGAGGTCCCAGCTGGGGGTGACGAGGTTGCGCCATTGCAGCGTCGACAGGGTCCCGTACAGCGCGGCCGCGAGCACGGCGAGCGCGACGGGGACGAGCAGGCGGGCGCGGCCGCCACGCCGGCGGTGCGTGGGCTCGCGCGGACTCGCAGGGGTGCCCGCGGCGGGAGCGGCGGAACCGTTCTCGGAGGAGCTCACGGGGGAAGGGTATAGCGTCCACCCATGTCTGACGATCGCCATCGGCTGCCCGTCCACGCGAGGTCCGTGCGACATCCCGTCCCGCCCCGAGGCGGGCGGAGCTCTCGGGGGACGGCGGCATGGCTCGTGCTCCTGCTGGGGGCCGCCGGTGCGGCGCATCTCCGTGCACCGGCCCCCTTCGACGCCATCGTTCCCCGAGCGCTCCCGGGAGAGCCACGCACCTACACCGTCGTCTCCGGGCTCGCGGAGCTGGTGACGGCTGGACTGATCGCCCTCCCGGCCACCCGTCGCCTGGGCGGGTGGACCGCCGCCGCCCTCTTCACCGCGGTCTTCCCGGCGAACGTCCAGATGGCCTGGGATTGGCGACGCGCCTCGCGATGGCGCAGGGCGATCGCGTACGGCCGACTCCCCCTGCAGGGCGTGCTCATCGCGCAGGCCCTGCAGGTGGCCCGCTCAGCGCGCTGAGCCGAGGCCCGGGCGCACAGCGCGGCGGTCCCGCAAAGGGCACCGCAGCCCGGCTCAGCGGTCTCAGGACTCGAGCGGCCAGCCCTTCGCGGCCAGGCGGGAGGCCACCCGGTCCAGCTCGTGCTGCGTGGGCTCCTCCTGCGTGACGTTCGCGATCATGGCCTCGGCCGCCGACGTCGGCACGGTCTCCCCCGTCGCCTCGTCGGCGAGCACCCGTGCGATCGTGTCCACCTCGTCGTCGGTGAGCCGGCGCCGCAGGAGTGCGAGGATCGGCACCCGATCGGTCGAGGGGACGCCGTCGGGGTAGCCGAAGTCGAGCCACTCGATCATGCGCTGCACCACGCCCGGGCGTCCGTCCTCGGCGACCTCCGCGGACGGCGCTGCAGTCTCCGGCTCCGCAGGGGCGTCGGTGCGGCCGTAGGCACCGGAACGCGCGGGGCTGCGCTCGCCGAGGCGTGCCGGCGCGGTCTCCGGGTCACCGAGGGGCCAGCCCGCCGCAGCGAGCCGGGCCGCGACGTCGCGCACATCGGCCTGGTTGGGCGGAGCCTGCTTGACCTGTCCGATCGCCTCGTGGACGGCCTGCTCGCGGATCTCGCTCCCGTGGTTCTCGTTCAGGAGCGTCGAGACGATCTCGTCGACCTCCTCGTCGCTCAGGGTGCGCGCGAGCAGGGCCAGGAGCGGGTAGAAGTCCTTGGGCGGCACGCCGTCGGGGTAGCCCTCGTGCAGCCACCCGAGGACCGAGCTGAGGGGGTTGTTCATCGGCACAGCGAACCTTTCGGATCGAACCGGGACAGAGGGGCGGGGTGAAGGATCCAGGATGCCTCAGGGGGCGGCGTCCCGGGAGGAGCGGGCAGGACGGGGGCGCGTCGGCGGCAACGGGGGCGGAGCCAGGGCCGACGACCCAGGATCACCCCTCGTGTGCCCCGCGCGCCAGAGCCCGGCCATGGTGTTCCTCGAGCGTTCATCTGGCGGCCATGCCGCTGGACGGGGGCTGCTGAGAAACGGCGCCACACGGACGGGCAAGCCCTCTGCACGGGGCGTTCGTCCGCGGAGCGCCGATTCTCTGCAGCTCGCTTCCCGTGACGACGGCCACCGGCCCCGCCGCTCCCGGACCACACGCTCCGGTGTCAGCGGAGCGAGCAGGCGACGCCGTTGAAACCGTGGTTGCAGTAGCCGTAGGGGTTCGAGGCGAGGTACTGCTGATGCTCGGGCTCGGCGGTGTAGTACACGCCGTCGCCGGCGTCGGCGAGCGACAGCAGCTCGGTCGTGATGTGCCCGCGCCCCGCCTCGTCGAGCGCCTCCTGGTAGCGGTCGGCGCTCTGGCGCACCAACTCGCCCTGGTCGGGAGTGGTCCAGTAGACAGCCGAGCGGTACTCGGTGCCCACGTCGTTGCCCTGGCGCATCGCGGTGGTCGGGTCGTGCTGGGACCAGAACTGCTCGAGGATCGTCCGCAGGGTCTCCTCGCCGCCCGTGTAGATCACGCGCACGGCCTCGGTGTGGCCGGTCTTGGCGGAGAACACCTCCTCGTAGGTGGGGTGGGGCGTGTAGCCGCCCGCGTATCCCGCCGAGGTGGTGTGCACGCCCGGGATCTCCCAGGCGATCCGTTCGATGCCCCAAAAGCAGCCTCCCGCCAGGATGATCTCCTGGCTGCCCGCAGGCCACGGCCGCGGGTCGGTGGGTGCGTCGGGCCCGAGCATGTCGGTGTGCAGCACGGCGTGCTCGCGCGCGAGCGGGTAGGGATAGCGGTCCCGGCCGGGCAGGGCATCGGCCGCCGAGACCATCTCCTTCTTGTACCCGTTGAGCATGTCCATGATCTGCCACATGGCCCTGGACCCTACTCCTGCCGGGGCGAAGGCCCCTGGGCGTGCGCCGGCGGTGCTGGGTGACTGGCAGGCCCTGCGCGGTCAGGCGGCGGGCGGACCGCCCTCGCGTGCGTGGGGATCGGCGACGATCACGCTCTGCTCGCCCGCGATCCGGGTGAGGACCAGCGTCGCCGCGTCGTCGCCGAAGCGGCGGGGGCGCAGGCGGCGCCGCAGCTCCTCGGGCTCGAGGGCCGTGCCGCGCTTCTTGATCTCGAGCCGGCCCAGCCGGTGCTCGCGCAGGTAGGCGGTCAGGCGCTTGATCGAGAACGGCATCACGTCCCGCACCGCGTAACCGTGGGCGAAGGGAGTGCTCATGACGTGGTCCGAGGTCAGGTACGCGATCGTCGGGTCGATCGTGCGGGCGTCGAGGTCGCGCGCGAGACGGCCGATCAGTCCCGCCCGGATCACGGCGCCGTCGGGCTCGTAGAGGTGCGCGCCGAGGGGGCCGGGCACGGGATCGGGCACCGGGCCGGCGGCAGGGCCCATGGGACCTGACTCCTCGACGTCCCGCAGCAGCGCGGCGCCGCTCGGGCCGATCACGAGGGCGCTGCGCGCCACCCCCGGGGTGCGCACAAGTCCGAACCAGCAGTCGGCCTCGAGGACGTGCCCGTGCCACGAGATCCACTGGGTCTCGGTGTCCGCAGGGAGCGCGTCGCGGTCGATGCCGGGGCCGAGCTTCACGCCGAGGGGGCCGTCCTGCTCCCCGCCGCCGAGGCGCCGGGCGAGGGCGGTCACGGCCGACAGCGGAGGCGAGTACTCCTCGGGATCGTGCACGCGCCGGGCCGGCCCCCGCACGGTGCGCCGCGCAGGATCCATCCAGATGCCGCCGATGCCGGAGAGGTCGACCTCCTCGGCCTCGCCGAGCACGGCCCGGGAGGAGGGGAAGGACTGGAGGTTCACGGTCGCGACGGCCACGGTGACCGGGTCCCGGTCGACCGCGGTCACGGCGAGCCCGAGCGCGGACGCGGCCATCGCGTCGCCGCCGATCCCGCAGCCGAGATCTGCGAGGGAGCTGACCCCCGCGTCGAGGAAGCGGCGGGCGTGGAGGGCGGCGACCGGCAGCCGCGTGGCCTGCTCGAGGCCGCGCGGGGTGAACAGCATCGAGGAGGCGAACTCCCCGAACTTCTCGGCGCCCTTGGCGCGCAGTCGCGCCTGGGTGAGGACGGCGGCGACGAGCTGGGCGTCATGGCCCGCCCGGCGCAAGGCTGCGCCGAGCGCGAGGGCGTCGGCCTCGGCGTACGGCGGCAGGGTCTGCAGGAGATCCCAGCCGGCGGGCTCGAGCACCCGCGCGAGCCCCGCCGCGAACGCCTCCTCGGCGGGGTCGGGCGCGGCGGTGGCGGCGGGGCTCACAGGGCGAGCACGATCTTGCCGCGCGTGTGCCCGCTCTGCAGCTGCTCGTGACCGCGGGCGACGTCCGCGAGGGGGAGGATGTCGCTCACCTCGAGTGGCAGCGTGCCCTTGGCGTGGTCGGCCGCGAGGGTGTCGAGGTCCTCGCGCGAGGGGTCGATGCGCGGGATGTGCGCCTCGATGCCACGTTCGGTGGCCGGGGCCAGGTCGGCGAGCGTCGGCAGGACCACGATGCGGCCGCCGGGGGCCAGGTGCGCGAGGCTCGGCTCGAACGTCGAGAAGTAGTGGGTGTCGATCACGACGTCGACGCCGGAGCCTCCCGTGGCCTCGCGGATCACCTCCTGCCAGTCGGCCTCGTCGTAGGGGATCGGGGTCGCGCCGAGCTCGGCGATGCGCGCCGCGTTCTCGGCCCGTCCCGTGGCCCAGATGCGCCCCGCTCCCGCCTGAACGAGCAGGGGAAGCAGCAGCTGGCCGACGCCGCCGCTGCCGCCATGGACGAGCACGGTGTCGCCCGGGGCGAGGTGGGCCTGGCGGACGGCGGTGAGCGCGGTCATCCCGGCCAGGGCGAGACCGCCGTAGGGGGCGAGCGCCTCGCCCGTCGGCACCGCGCCGTCGGGTCCCGGCGGGACCGGGGCGAGGTCGCCGGCCGCGATCACGACCGCCTCGGCGTAGCAGCCGCGCGGATCGGTCATCGGGCGCACCCCGTACGCGGTCGTGCCCGGGGACAGGCCGAGGGCGTCGAGGTCGACGCCCTCGCCCGCGTCGAGCACGGTACCGGCGAGCTCGCGCCCGAGCACGGCGGGGAGCGTGAGGTTCGCCGCGCTCGGCGACGAGCCGTCACGCTGCTTGTAGTCGAGCGGGTTCAGCCCGGCGAACGCGACGTGCACGAGCACCTCGCCAGGGCCGGGCCGCGGGGTGTCGATCTCCTCGATCCGCAGCTGTTCAGGCCCACCGAACTCGTGGATGCGGGCGGCTCGGACGGTCGCGGGGATCGCTGGGTGTGCGGTCGGTGCAGGGGCGGTCATCTCACAGTCTCCGATCACGAGGGAGGCCTCGGCGGTGGCCACGCGCACCGTGAGAGTCTCCTCGGGGTAGAGGTCGATGGTCTCGTCGTCGTGGCTCGGGCAGGCGTGATCGACGGTCTCGTCGATCGTCGTTGAGCTTGTGCCGGCCAATCACGCACTCCGGCTCCTCGACGCTCAGGAATTCCCACACCGTGAGGTCTCGCACGTACTCCCGGACGGCGGCGTCGCTCGCCTCGACATGGTCCGCGTCGGGCTCCTCGACGACGAGCGCCGAGGCGCAGGCCTCCTCGGCCTCGGGGTTGGGGAACCACACGGACTTGGCGAGACCGGAGACGCCCGCGAGCACCCCGCGCACGGCGCGCTCAGACCCCCGGGGCACCGTGAGGGTGATGGACATGGCGGCGCTTGCCGGGGGGGCGACGACGACCGGGGTCGGCACCGGGCGATCACTCTCCTGGGCTCGAGCGGCAGGGAGCCGGCCGATGCCATGGCGGACGGCGCGGCGGCGTGCAGTGCCAGCGTAGCCCCGGCGCGGTCAGGCGAGGGCGTCGGCGAACCAGCGGGTGATCGTGGAGGGATGGGTGATGGCGGTGCCCACGACCACGGCGAACGCCCCCGCCTCGCGCGCGGCGCGGGCATGCGCAGGCGTGTGAACGCGTCCCTCGGCGACGAGAGCGACGTGGGAGGGCAGGCGCGGGGCGAGAGCACCGAGGAGATCGAGGTCGGGGCCGTCGGACCGGGCGCGCGTGCCCGTGTAGCCGGCCAGCGTGGTGCCGACGATGTCGACACCCGCCTCCGCGGCGCTCAGCGCCGAGTCGACGTCGTCGCAGTCCGCCATGATCGGGCCGTCGAACTCCTCGCGGATCGCGACGATGGTCTCGGCGAACGAGCGGCCGTCGGGCCGGGGACGCAAAGTGCCGTCGAGGGCGAGGATGTCCGCCCCCGCGGCAAGGACGGCGCGGCAGTGCTCGAGAGTGGGCGTGATGAAGACGCCGTCCTCCCCGTCCTTCCAGATCCCGATCACCGGGACGTCCACGCTGTCCTTGACGCAGCGGATGTCCTGCAGCCCCTGCGTACGGACAGCGGCGGCCCCGCCTCGGCGCACGGACTGCGCGACCTGCGCCATGGTGCGGGGGTCCCGCAGCGGCTCCCCGGGATAGGCCTGGCAGGAGACGATGAGCGAGCCCTCGAGAGCGGCGACGACAGGGTGCACGGGAGTCCTTTCTCGCGGCTCGCCCGGCGAGCGGTCGTGGGTCGGATGGACGGGGAGCCTTGTGCGGCCCTCGCCGCCTCTCTAAGGTAAGACGTATGACGTCTGCTGTCTAGGAGCGCGATGAGCGAGCCCTCGAGAGCGGCGACGACAG
>DAMDHZ010000010.1:41768-44908 GCA_032101665.1 Brachybacterium sp.
CGAGGAGCGCTTCCCGGGCCGAGCGAGGGAGCTCAGCCCGTGGCGACGGCCCGCCCGAGGAGAGTCCATGCACCCCCGTTCCCCCCGCCCCGCCCCCACACCTCATCAGTGGCCCGTCCGCCCCGTCGCCGCGGGGGCGGGCATCACCGCCCTGCTGCTCGGCCTCGGAGCGGGGGTCGCTCGCGCCGAGGAGCCGGCCGAGGGCGGGTTCACGACCCAGAGCCTCGCCCGGGACGGCGAGGGCGCCTTCCCGCACTACCGGATCCCCGCGATCGTCCACCTGCCGGGCGGCGATCTGCTGGCCTCGTTCGACGGCCGGCCCACCGGGATCGACGCGCCGGGGCCCAACTCGATCCTGCAGCGACGCTCGACGGACGGAGGCCGTACGTGGGGCGAGCAGACGGTCGTCGCCGCCGGCCAGGCCGATGAGCCCCGTCACGGGTACTCCGACCCGTCCTACGTCTACGACGCCGAGACCGGCACGCTGTTCAACTTCCACGTGTTCTCCAAGGACGTGGGATTCGCCGACAGCGCCGTGGGCAACGACGATGACGACCGCGCGATCCTGTCGGCCTCGGTCTCGGTCTCCTCGGACGACGGGCGCACGTGGACCGAACGATCCCTCACCTCCGTCGTCAAGCCCGATCCGATCGCCGGCACCTTCGCCACGAGCGGCCACGGCATCCAGATCGAGCGCGGGCCCTACGCAGGGCGCCTCGTCCAGCAGTACGCGGGGCGATATCCCGACGGCACCGTCCGCGCCTACTCGGTCTACTCCGATGATCACGGCGAGAGCTGGCAGATGGGCGCCCCCGTCGGGACGAACATGGACGAGAACAAGGTCGTCGAGCTCAGCGACGGGACCCTCATGATGAACTCCCGCATGAACCACGACGGCACCGCGCGCTTCGTCGCCCTCTCGGACGACGGCGGGCAGACGTGGAGCGATCCCGAGGCCGATGCCACCCTCGTGGACCCCCGCAACAACGCGAGCATCATCTCGCTGTGGCCGGGCGCCCCCGCGGGCTCCCCGGAGGCGGCCGAGCTCCTGTTCTCGAACGCGGCGAGCGCCTCCTCCCGCTCGCAGGGGACGGTGCGCTACTCGTGTGACGACGGCGCGACCTGGCCCGTCGCCCGCACCTATCAGCCCGGCGCCCACAGCTACTCCGATCTTGTCGCCCTGGGGGACGGCACGTTCGGGGTGCTGTTCGAAGGCGCGGGCAACGAGATCACCTACGGGGCGTTCGACGAGGAGTGGCTGAACCCCTTCTGCGCCGCCTTCACCCCGGCGAGCGCGCACGCGGACGCCGGCGCGACCACGACGCTCACGGTGACGGTCCGCAACGACGATGACCGCGCCCTGCCGGCCGGGACCGCCTCGGCCGCCTTCCCGGCCGGCTGGAGCACCGACACCGTCGACGTCCCCGCCCTCGCCCCCGGCGAGTCGGCGACCCTGCGCATCCCGGTGACCACGAGCGCCGCGGCCCACTCGGGGCCCGTGACCGGCGACGTGACGGTCACGGCGGGATCCTTCTCGTTGCGCGGGGACGCCGAGATCACGATCGACGAGGGGGCGCAGCCGACGGCCGCGGCCCTCGTCACGGGTGAGCGCACCGACGAGGACCGCGACCTCGCCGCCGACCCGTACACGGTGGGCGAACAGGTGCCGTACGGGTTCAGCGTCACCAACTCCGGCAACGTCACGACCACGGTCTCCCCGGTCGCTGGGCCCTTCGCGCCCTTCGTCGCACCGGGCGCCGGCAACTGCCGCTGGCAGAACCTCGCCGTGGGCGCGTCGTACTCGTGCGCGACTCCCCGTCATGCCGTGACCACCCAGGACCTGGCCGACGGCTTCTTCACGGCCGACACCGCCTGGCAGCTCACGTCGTCCGGACTGGATCCCGTGGACCTCGACGTCCCCGGCGGCGAGGTGGACGTGCTCGCCCGCGAGCCCGGCATCGGCGTCGAGCGCACGGTGAGCGTCGACGGTGCCCCGGCCCCCGCGCAGCTCGAGGCGGGCCAGCGCCTCGAGGTCGTCGACACCGCAACCAACACCGGCAACGTGCGCCTGACGGGGATCGCCGGCGCGGTGACGAGCGAGGCGCTCGACCCGGGCACCTCCGCGACCTCGACCACGTCGCGCGAGATCACCGCGGAGGATGCGGAGGCCGGGGAGGTCGTGCTCGAGGCGCCGCACGTGGGAGCGAGCAACGGCTCCCGCGAGGTCGAGGCGGAGGGGGCCGAGACCCGCTTCGCGGTCGCGAGCTCTCCGCTCTCGTTCTCGGATGTGTCGCCGGGGACGATGTTCTACGAGGACATCATGTGGTTGGCGGGGGAGGGGATCACGACGGGGTATCCGGATGGGACGTTCCGTCCGGTGTCTCCGGTGGGTCGTGATGCGATGGCCGCTTACCTCTATCGTCTGGCGGGGTCGCCGGAGGTGACGGTGCCGCGGTCGCAGCCGTTCAGGGATGTGACGCCGCAGACGGAGCATTACGAGGCGATCATCTGGGCGTATCAGAACGGGATCGCGCGGGGATGGTCGGATGGGACGTTCCGTCCGACCGCGCCGATCGAGCGGGGTGCGATGGCGGCGTTCCTGTTCCGGTATGCAGGCAGTCCGGTGGTGGAGGTTTCGTCGTCGGCGCCGTTCAGGGATGTGCCGGTGGGCAGTCAGTTCGCGCGGGAGGTGGCGTGGTTGAAGGTTGAGGGGATCGCGACGGGGTGGCCGGATGGGACGTATCGGCCTCTGGGGTCGATGAACCGGGATGCGATGGCGGCGTTCCTGCATCGGATGGACACGACCACGCAGATCACGTTCATGGGCCGCGGCTGACCCGGGAGGACGGGCACGCCGCCCAGGATCGCGTGCCCGTCGTGCGTGACAGCGCCTCCCGGTCCCTGCGGGCTCTCAGCTCTGCAGCAGAGACGCCGGCAGGGCCGGGGCAAGATCCGCGAGGCCGACACGGGCGAAGTGGATCTCCTCGGCGTCCACCTCCCACATCACGCCCAGCGTGCGCTCGTCGAGCGGCGCGACCACGGAGTACTCGCATGCCCCCGGGGCGAAGACGAGAGCCGGTGCCCAGGTCGCCCCGTCGTCGAGCGAGAGGGACAGGGTCCCGCGGCACCGCTCGCTCGCG
>DAMDHZ010000011.1:0-43052 GCA_032101665.1 Brachybacterium sp.
GCCGGGAGATCTGCTCGCGCAGGTTCCCGACCCAGCCCTCGACCACGCTCGCGTCGTTCAGCACGCGCTCCCCCGTCATCCGGGGATCACCGATGAGGCCGGTGGCCCCGCCGACGAGGGCGTACGGACGATGCCCGGCGAGCTGGAAGCGCCGCATCGTGAGCACCTGCGTCAGGTGGCCGACGTGCAACGACGAGGCCGTGGGGTCGAAGCCGCAATACAGGGAGACCGGTCCATCCGCGAGAGCCTGCCCGAGCGCCTCGCGCCCGGTGGTCTGCACGACGAGTCCTCGTGTCGCGAGGTCGTCCAGGATGGTCTGCATTGCTCGGGTGTCCTCTCGGTGCTGGGGACGGCCGCCGGAGCGGTCGTCGGTCCCGTCCGACGGACGGGGCGGGCGCGGCCGCTCGGAGCGGCCGCGCCCATTGTCGCAGGGAGCTCCCCGCATGACATGCCCATTCCGTCCCCGGCCGGGGCGCGCAGGGGACCGCGGGGGCTGTCGGTCCTCAGACGAGGGCGCCGGCGCCCGTGAAGGTGCGCAGACGGGTGCTCTGCGCCGCCGCCTCCTGCTCCTGCTCCGCGACGCGCCCGGGCGCGGTCCCGCCCTTGGCGTCGCGCGAGCCGATCGAGCCGTCCACGGAGAGCACGGCGCGCACGGAGGCGTCGAGGTGCGGGGAGATCGCGGCGAACTCCTCGTCCGTGAGGTCCCACAGCTCCTTGTCCTGCTCCTCGGCCACCCGCACGCACGCCCCGGAGATCTCGTGGGCGTCGCGGAAGGCGACCCCCTGGCGCACCAGGTGGTCGGCGATGTCGGTCGCGAGCGAGAAGCCCTGGGGTGCCAGGGCCGCCATCCGGTCGGTGTGGATCACGAGGGTCGCGACCATGCCTGTGAAGGCCGGCAGCACGAGCATCACGGAGTCGACCTGGTCGAAGATCGGCTCCTTGTCCTCCTGGAGGTCGCGGTTGTACGCGAGGGGGAGCGCCTTGAGGATCGTGAGCAGACCGGTCAGGTCACCGATCACCCGGCCCGCCTTGCCGCGCGCGAGCTCGGCGATGTCGGGGTTCTTCTTCTGCGGCATGATCGACGAGCCCGTGGAGTAGGCGTCGTCGAGCGTGATGAACGAGAACTCCTTGGTGTTCCACAGGATGATCTCCTCGGCGAGCCGGGAGACGTCGATCGCGATCATCGCGAGCACGAAGGAGAACTCGGCGGCGACGTCGCGCGAGGCGGTGCCGTCGATCGAGTTCCACACCGAGCCCGCGAAGCCGAGCTCGGCGGCGACGGCCTCGGGGTCGAGGCCGAGCGAGGAGCCCGCGAGGGCGCCCGAGCCGTAGGGGCTCACGGCCGCCCGCTCGTCGAGGTCCCGCAGGCGCTCGACGTCCCGCAGGAGCGGCCATGCGTGGGCGAGCAGGTGATGGCTCAGCAGCACGGGCTGCGCGTGCTGGAGGTGGGTGCGCCCGGGCATGGGCGCACCGTGCACCTCGACGGCGCGCGCCTGCAGCACGTCGACGAGGTCGAGCACGGCGGCGCCGACGACCCGGGCCTGGTCGCGCACGAACAGCCGGATCAGGGTCGCGATCTGGTCGTTGCGCGAGCGGCCCGCGCGCAGCTTGCCGCCCACGGCGGTGCCCGCCCGGTCGATCAGCCCGCGCTCGAGCGCGGTGTGCACGTCCTCGTCGTCAGCGGCGGCCACGAAGGCGCCCGAGGCGACGTCCGCGGCCAGGTGGTCGAGCGCTCCCTCCATCGTCGCGAGCTCCTCGTCGTCCAGGAGCCCCGCGGCGTGCAGCGCGTGGGCGTGGGCCTTCGAGCCGCGGATGTCATAGGGCGCCAGACGCCAGTCGAAGTGCGTGGACTTCGAGAGGGCGGCGAGCGCGGCCGCGGGGCCGGAGCCGAAGCGGCCACCCCACAGGGCGAGGCGCTCGGCACGGGCGCCGCCCTCGGCGCCCGTGGTCACCGGGACCCCTCGGGGCCGGCGGCCGGGGCGGTGTCGACCGTGAGGTCCGCGCCGTTGCCGAACGCGACGTCGCGCGCCGCCGCCTGCTTGGCCGCGAGCCCGTAGATCTCGATGAAGCCCTTGGCCTGGGACTGGTCGAAGGCGTCACCCTCGTCGTAGGTGGCGAGCGAGAAGTCGTACAGGCTCGTCTCCGAGCGGCGCCCCGTGACGGTCGCGCGGCCCCCGTGCAGCGACAGCCGGACCTCCCCGGAGACGTAGCGCTGGGTGTCGTCGATGAATGCGTCGAGGGACCGCTTGAGCGGTGAGAACCACTGGCCGTCGTAGACGAGCTCGGTCCAGCGGTCGCCCACCTGACGCTTGAAGCGGCCCTGCTCGCGCTCGAGGGTGACGCGCTCGAGCTCCTGGTGCGCCGCGATCAGCGCCATCGCGCCGGGGGCCTCGTAGACCTCGCGGGACTTGATGCCCACGAGGCGGTCCTCGACGATGTCGATCCGGCCGATGCCCTGGGCGCCCGCGCGGCGGTTCATCTCCTGGATCGCCTCGAGCGGGGTGACCGGGCGACCGTCGATCATGACGGGGACGCCCTGCTCGAAGCCGATCACGACCTCGTCGGCGACGGGGGGGAAGGCCGGGTCGTCGGTGTAGTTGTAGACGTCCTTGGTGGGCTCGTTCCAGATGTCCTCGAGGAAGCCGGTCTCGATCGCGCGGCCCCACACGTTCTGGTCGATCGAGAAGGGGTTGTTCTTGGTCGTCGCGATCGGCAGCTGCTTGCGTTCGGCGTACTCGATCGCCCGGTCGCGCGTGAGCGCGAGATCGCGCACGGGGGCGATGCACGTGAGCTCGGGCGCGAGCGAGGTGATCGAGACCTCGAAGCGCACCTGGTCATTGCCCTTGCCGGTGCAGCCGTGAGCGACCGTGCTCGCGCCGAACTGCTTGGCGGCGCGCACGAGGTGCTTGGTGATGACGGGGCGCGAGATCGCCGAGACGACGGGGTAGGCGTCCATGTACAGGGCGTTGGCCTTGAGCGCCGGCATGCAGTACTCGTTCGCGAACTCGTCGCGGGCGTCGGCGACGTAGGCCTCGACGGCGCCGCAGTCGAGGGCGCGCTGGCGGACCACCTCGAGATCCTCTCCGCCCTGGCCCACGTCGACCGCGCAGGCGATGACGTCGGCGCCCGTGGCGTCGTGGATCCAGCCGATGGCCACGGAGGTGTCGAGGCCGCCGGAGTAGGCGAGGACGATGCGTTCGGTCACGGAGGGTTCTCCTTTGCGTCGGGCCCGAGGGGCACGGGGTCGGTGGGCGCCGGTCGCGCGGGGGCGAGCCGGTCGGGGTCGGTCAGTCGCCGTCGTGGCGGGGGTCGGCGAGGCGGAGCAGGCGCCGGGCGAGGTCGCTGCCCTCGTCGACGCCCCGGGTGATGAGGAGGATGGTGTCGTCGCCGGCGATGGTCCCCAGCACTCCCGGGAGGACCGACCGGTCCACGGCCGAGGCCAGGAACTGGGCGGCCCCCGGCGGCGTGCGCACGACGACGAGGTTACCGCTCGAATCGGCGGAGACGAGCAGCTCCTCGCACAGGCGAGACAGCTGGGAGGCGAGCTGCTCGGTGGTCACGTTGAGCGACCGCCCGCGCGGGTCGGGGCCTTCCGGCGGCACCTGGTAGACGAGGGCGCCCGAGCTCCCGCGCACCTTCTCGGCGCGCAGCTCGACGAGGTCGCGCGACAGCGTGGCCTGGGTGACGGCGAGGCCCTCACTCGCGAGCAGGTCGGCGAGCTGGGCCTGGGAGCCGACCTCCTGGCGGGTCAGCAGCTCGACGATCCGTCGCTGCCGGGAGGTCTTGGTCTGGGGCGCGCGCAGCACGGGGTCGGCGGCGCTCATGCGACCGCCCCCGGTCGGGCGTGCGGCGCCGTGGTCTCGTCGGGGTGCTCGACGAGCCAGGTCATGAGCGCCTTCTGGGCGTGCAGGCGGTTCTCGGCCTCGTCCCAGACGACCGAGCGCGCGGAGTCGATCACGGACGCGTCGACCTCCTTGCCGCGGTACGCCGGCAGGCAGTGCAGGAAGACGACGGAGGTGGCGGCGTGGGACATCAGCTGCTCCGTCACGGCGTAGGCGGAGAAGGTCTCGGCATCCCGGCCCGACTCGCCTTCCTGCCCCATCGAGATCCAGGTGTCGGTGAGGACGGCGTCGACGCCCGCGACCGCGGTGATCGGGTCGTCGGTGACGAGCACGGAGCCGCCGGTCTCCGCCGCGATCTGCTCGGCGCGCTCGAGCACGGCGGGATCGGGGCGGTGGCTCGCGGGCGAGGCGATGCGCACGTCCATCCCGGAGGTGGCGCCTCCCAGCAGATAGGAGTGGGCCATGTTGTTGGCGCCGTCGCCGAGGTAGGCGAGCGAACGCCCGGCGAGGGCCGCGTCGCCCTCGGCGAACCCGCCGGCGTGCTGGGCGATCGTCAGCAGGTCCGCGAGGATCTGGCACGGATGGAACTCGTCGGTGAGCGCGTTGACGACGGGGACGGTCGCATGCGCCGCCATCTCCTCGATGCGTTCCTGGCCGAAGGTGCGCCACACGATCGTCGAGACCTGGCGCGTGAGCACGCGCGTGGTGTCGGCGATCGACTCGCCGCGCCCGAGCTGGCTCGAGCCGGCCTCGATCACGAGCGGGCTGCCGCCGAGCTCGGCGACGCCTGTCGCGAAGGACACCCGGGTGCGGGTCGAGGACTTGTCGAACATGATCGCGACCGTGCGCGGGCCGGCGAAGGGGCGGCGTGCGAAGCGGTCGGCGACGAGGTCCTGCGCGAGGAGGAGGACCTGCTTCTGCTCGGCGGGCGCGAGGTCGTCGTCGCGGAGGAAATGGCGGGGCATGTCAGTGCTCTCCTGCGGGGTCGGCGCCGGGCGTGCGGCGAACGGTGGGGGGCGTGGGGCGAACCTGGTCCAGGAGCGGGCCCAGGGCGGCGGCGAAGGTCGCGAGCTGCTCGGCGGTGACGATGAGCGGCGGCGCCAGGCGGATCGTGGTCGGATTCGGGGCGTTGACGATGAAGCCGGCCTCGAGGGCGGCGGCCGCGAGCTGCGGGGCCACGGGCTCGGTGAGCCCGATGCCGAGCAGGAGGCCGGCGCCGCGCACCTCGGTGATCCGGGGATCGTGGAGGGCCATCACCTCGGCGGCGAAGGCCGCCCCGACCTCGCGGGCGTGGTCGGCCAGGCCCTCCTCGGCGATCGTGCCGAGCACGGCGAGGGAGACGGCCGCGCCGAGCGGGTTGCCGCCGAAGGTCGTGCCGTGCTGACCGGCCGCGAGGAGGCCGCGCACCTCGGGGCCGAAGGCGACGAGCGCGCCGATCGGGAAACCCCCGCCCAGGCCCTTGGCGAGGGTCATGGCGTCGGGCACGACGCCCTCGACGCCCTGATGGGCGAACCAGCGGCCGGTGCGGGCGATCCCGGACTGCACCTCGTCGAGGATCAGCAAGGTGCCCGTGCGCGCGGTCTCGCGGCGCAGGGCCCGCAGGTAGTCGGGGCTGAGCGGGCGCACGCCCGCCTCGCCCTGGATGGGCTCGGCGAACACGGCGGCGACATCGCCGGGAGCCAGTGCCCGCTGCAGGGCCTCGACGTCCTCGGCGGGCAGGAACTCGACGCCGCCGGGCAGCGGCTCGAAGGGCTCGCGGTAGGCGGCCTTCGAGGTGAGGGCGAGCGCCCCCATCGTGCGGCCGTGGAAGGAGTTCTCGAGCGCGAGGACGCGGGGGCGGTCGGCCCCGCCGTGGCGGCGGGCGAGCTTGAACGCCGCCTCGTTGGCCTCGGTCCCCGAGTTGGCGAAGAAGACCCCCGATCCGGCGGGGGCGTGCGCGAGGGTCAGCAAGGTCTCGGCGAGCTCGATCTGCGGCGCGGTCGCGAAGAAGTTGGAGACGTGAGCGAGCGACTCGCCCTGCTTGACGAGGGCCTGCACGAGCGCCGGATGGCCGTGGCCGAGCGCGTTGACGGCGATCCCGCCGAGCAGGTCGAGGAACTTCTGGCCCTGGTCGTCCCAGACGTAGGGGCCCTCGCCGCGCACGAGCACGCGCTGCGGGGCGCCGAAGACGGGGATCATCGCGTCGGCGTAGCGCTCGGCGAGGTCGCCCTGGCGGATCCACGCCGCCGCGCCCGACGCCGACGGCGCCGGCGATACCTGCTCAGACATAGTCGTCCCTCCTGACCATGGTGCCCACGCCCTTGGTGGTGAACACCTCGAGCAGGGCGGCGTGCTCGATGCGGCCGTCGATCATGGCGGCGGTGTGGACCCCGGCGTCGACGGCGTCGAGCAGGGCCTGGGCCTTGGGGATCATGCCCGCGGTGAGCGCGGGGAGCATGCCCCGCAGCTCGCTCGCGCTGATCTCGGGGATGAGCGAGGTGCGATCGGGCCAGGAGCGGTAGAGCCCCTCGATGTCCGTGAGCACCACGAGCTTCTCGGCCTCGAGGCCGACGGCGAGCGCGCCCGCCGCGGTGTCGGCGTTGATGTTGAGGACCGCGCCGGTGGGCGCGCCGTCGGCGTCGACCTCGGGGGCGATCGAGGAGACCACGGGGATGCGGCCGGCGCGCAGCACGTCCTGGATCGCGGCCGGGTCGACGGCGACGATCTGGCCGACGTGGCCGAGGTCGACGTCCTCGCCGTCGACGACCGTGCCCCGGCGGGTGGCCTGGAGCAGCCGTGCGTCCTCCCCCGACATCCCGACGGCGTAGGGGCCGTGGGCGTTGATGAGGCCGACGAGCTCGCGCCCGACCTGGCCCACGAGGACCATGCGGACGATGTCCATCGTCTCCTCGGTCGTCACCCGCAGGCCGCCGCGGAACTCCGAGGCGACGCCGAGGCGCTCGAGCATCGCGTTGATCTGCGGGCCGCCGCCGTGGACCACGACGGGGTGCAGGCCGGCCTGGCGCATGAACACCATGTCGGCCGCGAAGGCGCGCTTGAGATCGTCGTCGACCATGGCGTTGCCGCCGTACTTGACGACGACGACGGTGCCCGCGAAGCGCTGCATCCAGGGCAGGGCCTCGATGAGCACCTCGGACTTGGCGCGGGCGTCCTCACGGGCGGCGTCGAGCTGGGCGAGCGGGTTCTTGCCGACCGTGGGGGCCTCCGGGGCCGCGGGGTCGGTGCTGGGGGGCTGGGAGTGATCGGTCATGACGAGTACGCGCTGTTCTCCTCGACGTAGTCGTGCGTGAGGTCGTTGGTCCAGATGTCGCCCGAGGCGTCACCGGCGGCGAGATCGACCTCGATCAGGGTCTCGCGCGGGGTCATGTCGACGAGGGAGCGGTCCTCGCCGACGCCGCCGTCGCGGCACACCTCGACGCCGTTGACGCGCACCGACAGGCGGTCGGGCTCGAAGGGGGCGACGTGCGCGGGCACGCAGCCGGCGGCGGCGACGATGCGCCCCCAGTTGGGGTCGTTGCCGAAGATCGCCGCCTTGACGAGGTTCGAGCGCGCGATCTCGCGGGCCACGGCGAGCGCCGCGTCCTCGGAGCTCGCCGCGCGCACGACGACGTGCACGTCATGGCTCGCGCCCTCGGCATCGCCCACGAGGGCCCGGGCCAGGGTCGCGGCGACCTCATGCACGCCGGCCGTGAGCTCGGCGCGGTCGAGGACCACGCCGCTCGCCCCCGAGGCGAGCAGGATGACGGTGTCGTTGGTCGACATGCACGCGTCGGAGTCGACCCGGTCGAAGGTGTGCGCGGTGGCCTCGACCAGCGCACTGCGGGCGGTCTCGGCGTCGACCTCGGCGTCGGTCGTGATCACGACGAGCATGGTCGCGAGTTGCGGCGCGAGCATGCCGGCGCCCTTGGCCATGCCGCCGATGACGGCGCCCGAGGGCGTCGTCGTGCTCGCCGTCTTGTGCACGGTGTCGGTGGTCATGATGGCCCGGGCGGCGTCGAGGCCCGCCTCGTCGGTGCCCTCGAGCGCCGCGGACGCGGCGTCGGCGCCCTCGAGCAGGGTCCCCAGCGGCAGCCGCTCGCCGATGAGCCCGGTCGAGCACACGAGGACGTCCTGCGCGGACGCCTCGAGCAGGCCGGCGACGTGCTCGGCGGTGCGGTGGGTGTCGGCGAAGCCCTCGGGGCCGGTGCACGCGTTGGCGCCGCCGGAGTTCAGGATCACGGCGCGGGCACGGTGGTCCGCGACCGCCTGGCGCGACCACTGCACGGGAGCGGCCTGGACGCGGTTGGCGGTGAACACCGCCGCCGCCACGTCGAGCGGACCGTCGTTGACGACGAGGGCGACGTCGCGAGCACCGGTCGATTTGAGGCCGGCGGCGACGCCGGCGGCGCGGAAGCCTTGAGGGGCGGTGACGGACATGGGTTCTCCAGGAGGACGGGGCGATGAGGAACGGGGTCGGGACGGCGGGGGCAGGCGACGGGCGGCGGGCTCAGGGGGCCAGCGCGGTGCGGGTCAGTCCCGCGGTCTCGGGGATCCCCAGGGCGAGGTTCAGGGACTGCATGGCTGCGCCGGCGGTTCCCTTGACAAGGTTGTCGATCGCTGCAATGACGGTCGCCTGCCCGGATCGTCGGTCCACCGTGGCGCCGATGCGGACGGTGTTGGCGCCCAGGACCTGCTGCGTGCTCGGGAAGCGCCCGGCGGGCAGGACCTGCACGAAGTGCTCGTCGGAGTAGTCCGCGGCGAGGGCGCCCAGTAGGTCCTCCTCGTGTGCGCCGCTCGCGGCGGGAGCCGTGACGACCGCGAGGATGCCGCGGCTCATGGGCACGAGCACGGGGGTGAAGGTGAGTCGGGCGTCGGTGACCCCGGAGGCGCGGCGGAGGTTCTGGAGGATCTCCGGGATGTGCCGGTGCGTGCCGCCCACGCCGTACGGGGCGGCTCCTCCGGTGGCTTCGCTGAACAGGAGGTGGGGCTTCGGGGATCGCCCCGCCCCCGAGTAGCCGACGGGCAGCACGGCGTTCAGGGCACCGGGATCCACGAGCCCGGCCCGCACGAGGGGCGCGAGGGCGAGTGTCACGGCGGTCGCATTGCACCCCGGTACGGCGATCTCGCGCGTGTCCCGCAGCAGCTCGCGCTGCCGCGCGGCCGCCGTCGCCGATCCGGCGGTTCCGGCGGCGAGCGGCAGCTCCGGCATCCCGTAGGTCCAGGTGCCCGCGTGCTCGCTCCCGTAGTACTCCTGCCAGTCCTCGGAGCTCTCGAGGCGATGGTCCGCCCCGAGGTCCAGCACCAGGACATCCGGATCCCGCTCGCGCAGCTCGGCGGCGATCGCCCCCGACTGACCGTGCGGGAGCGCGAGCACCACGAGGTCATGGCCCGAGAGGTTCTCCGTCGTGGTCTCCACGAGCTCGAGGTCGGCGCCGAGATCCAGGTGCGGGGCGACCTCGGACAGCAGCCTGCCCGCGCTCGAGTGGGCCGTGACCGTCGTGACCTCGATGTGCGGGTGCCCGCTCAGGAGGCGGAGCGTCTCGCCCCCGGCGTACCCGGAGGCGCCGACCACGGCGGCGCGGTGGCGGCGGGTGAGGGGCGCAGGGGCGGGACCGGCGGACGGCGAGACAGGCATGCGCAAGATTATACATGCCACTGCAAGTTCATCGATACGAGCGGGCGTCGGCTCGCGTCACGCCCGCAGACGCTCACCGAGGCGCCGGGTCCAGCCGTAGTCGGTGCGGCGCACCGTGTCGTCGAGGAACGGCGCGCCGTCCTGGTCCACGGCATAGGAGAAGATGCCCGCCTTCGGCCCGTCGCTCGGCTGCCAGTCGGCGTAGGCGACGGCCCGCGAGTCCTCGAACGGCTCGGAGGTGTCGTCCCAGAGGTTGCGGTCGAACTCCTCGTAGTAGGAGAAGCCGATCAGATAGCGCGAGAGAGGGATGTGCGGCGCGAACGTCGCCCACGTCGCCTCCAGGCCCCGCGGGTCGCGCCCGTACGACTGTTCGAGCACGTAGTCGAACAGGGCCGCACTGGCCGCGAACACGGGCTCGTCGCCGTCCAGGTTGGTGTCGTAGATCAGCAGGGAGCCGTTCCCGCTCGCGCGACCGAGGTGGCGTCCCAGCTCCGCGAAGACCGCTGCGGCGCGGTCGGCCTGAGCCGGGGTGAGTCGTCGTTCCATGTCCACGTCCAGCCCGTCGAGGCCGTGCGCGCGCACGACGGTCTCCACGAAATGCTCCGCGTTGGCGCGATGGCCCGCCGGCGAGTCGGAGAACGCCGGGTCGAGGAGCCGGCCGATGTCCACGGTGCGCGCGACCGCCGTACCCTGCTCGTGCAGCCTCGGCACGTACTCCTCGCGCAGGGTCTCCCAGAAGGGGCTCTCCGGCGGCGTCTCGCTCGGGAACACGAAGGCGAGGTCGAGCTGCGGAGGCAGCTCGGACATGCAGGTGGGCGCCTGCGGGTCCGTCGCCCTGTCGTGCCAGGTGCGGAAGTAGGCGAACTGGAGTGCGGGCCGCTCGCGGAGCGCCGCGGCGGCGCCGTCCTCGAGGATCGGAGGATGGGGGTGTCCGGCTTCGCGGGGTTGCATGTCGTCACCCTGCCACACCGCGGGGTAGACATCCGATCTCTAGCGGGATGAGTGGCTCGCCCGGCCCACGGGATACCTGGGCCTCGCGGCGGTGGACGCGCTCGTGGGCTCCGTGCTCGTCGCGGCCGTCTCGGGCCCGGGCCTCGGTGCCCGGCCGGGACCGGCCGATCTGCGCCAGACCTGATCGCCCGCGCACGGGTGAGGCCCGCACCCCGGGGCTTCGTCTCCGAGATGCGGGCCTCACGAGCGGACGCGGTCAGGCGCGCAGCACACCGCCGACCGCGGCGTCGACCGCCGCGATCGCACGCTCGCGAGCAGCACCGATCTCCTCCGCGGATAGGGTCCCCGTCGCCGACCGCAGGCGCACCGCGAAGGCGAGGGACTTCATGCCCGCGCCCAGCTGCTCACCGGTGTAGACGTCGAACAGGCGCACGCTCTCGAGCACGTCGCCGATCCCGGCGGCGAGCGCGGCCTCGACCGCGACCGCGGGCACCGCCTCGCCGACCACGAACGCGAAGTCCTCCTTGGCCACCGGGTACGTCGAGACCGGCTCGGCGCGGACCACGTCGGGAGCGCTCGCGATGAGCGCGTCGACGTCGAGCACCATCGCGCCGGCCCGGGCGGGCAGGGCGAACGCGGTGACGACGCGGGGATGCAGCTCACCGGCGTACCCGACGACCTCACCGTCGGCGCTGCGCAGCTCGGCCCCGCGCCCCGGGTGGAAGGGCGCGTGCTCGACGGCGGCGGGCTGGATCTCGGCGCCCACGGCCGCCGCCGTGCGGCGCGCCAGGTCGATCGCGTCGGCCCATCCCCAGTCGTCCTCGGCACCCCACCACGAGGCGGGGCTCCGCGGGCCCGCGACCACGGCCGCCGCCTGGGTCGGCTGGAGGGGCAGGGCCTCGTCGATCGCGGCGAGCTCGGCCGGCGCGGGCAGCCTCTCGACGCCCGGCAGGGGGGCGACGGGCGTCCCCGGCCGCGCGAGGAACGACGGAGCGAGCTGGAAGATCGCGACCGACTCCTCGCCGCGGCCCAGGTTGCGCCGGGCCGTCGGCAGCAGCGTCTCGAGCAGGTCGGTGCGCAGCAGCGGCTCGTCCTCGGCGATCGGGTTGGCCAACCGCACGGCTCGGCGCCGTTCGTCGTCGGCGGCCAGGCCGAGCTCGTCGAACACGCTCGCGGAGACGAAGGGGTACGACGTGACCTCGACGAGACCGTCCTCGGCGAGCGCGGTGCGCGCGCTGCGACGGCCCCGCTGGAGGCGCGTGAGGCCGCGTCCGCCCGGCGCCTGCGGGAGCACCGAGGGGATCGTGTCGTAGCCGACGAGGCGCGCGATCTCCTCGATCAGGTCCTCGCGGATCGTGAGGTCGCCGCGCCAGCTCGGCGGGGTCACGCGCAGCGGGTCCTCACCCTCGACGGCGCAGCCGATCATCTCGAGGCTGCCGCGCACCTGCTCGGGCGTGTAGGCCACGCCGACGAGCCGTTCGGCGTCGTCGAGCGACAGCTCGATCGCCTCCCGCGGCGCGGGCACCCCGTCGACGCGCTCGTCGGTCACGCGCGGATCGATCTGCCCGCCGCCGTAGCGGACGATGAGCTCGGCGGCGCGCTGCGCCGCGATGGGCGGCAGCAGCGGGTCGACGCCGCGCTCGAAGCGCTTGGACGCCTCGGACGGCAGCCGGTGGCGCCGCGCCGACCGGGCGACGGTGACGGGGTCGAAGGTCGCGGCCTCGAGGATCACGTTGACGGTCTCGGAGGACACCTCGGTCGAGGCGCCCCCCATGACACCGGCGATGCCGATGGCCCGGTCGGTGCCGCCCTCGCCGCCGAAGTCGGCGATCACGAGGTCCTCGGGGTCGAGGTCGCGGGGCTTGTCGTCGAGCGTCTCGAGACGCTCGCCCGCCTGGGCGCGGCGCACCGTGATCGGACCGACGAGGCGGTGGGAGTCGTAGGCGTGCAGCGGCTGACCGAGGTCGAGCATGACGTAGTTGGTCACGTCGACGACGAGCGAGAGGGGGCGCATACCGGCCTGGGTGAGGCGCTGGCGCATCCACTGCGGGGTGGGGGCGGCGGGGTCGATGCCGCGAACTTCGAGTGCCACGAAGCGCGTGCAGCCGAGGTGACCGCGGATCGGGGCCTCGTCGCGCAGCTGCACGGGGAGCCCTCCACGTCCGCCCTGGGCGGGGGTGACCTCGCCGGCGGGGTCCGTGAAGGGGCGCCCGGTCGCGTGGGAGTACTCCCGGGCGACGCCGCGCAGGGAGAACGCGTAGCCGCGATCGGGGGTCACGTTGATCTCGACGACCTCGTCGCCCAGGCCCAGCAGCGCGATCGCGTCGTCACCGGGCTCCGCCTCGACGCCGGCGAGGCTGCCGCGGCCGACCACGAGGATGCCCGCGGCCTCGTCGCCCGCCCCGTCGCCGAGGCCGAGCTCGGCGGTCGAGCAGATCATGCCGTCGGAGAGGTGGCCGTAGGTCTTGCGGGCCGCGATCGGGAACGGGCCGGGCAGCACGGTCCCGGGCAGGGACACGATCACGAGGTCGCCGGGTGAGAAGTTGTGCGCGCCGCAGATGATGCCGCGGCTGGGCCGTTCGTGCCCGGGCTGCGGATCCTGGGGGTTGTCGAGGTCCTGGTTGTGCGCGGGGCCGACGTCGACCCGGCACCAGTTGATGATCTTGCCGTTCTTCTGCGGCTCCTTGACGAGGTCGAGGACGCGCCCGACGACGAGGGGGCCCGTCACCTGGGCGGGGATGATCCCCTCCTCCTCGAGGCCGACGGACACGAGGGCCGCGGCGACCGACTCGGCGGTCACGTCCTCGGGCAGCTCGACGTGATCACCGAGCCAGGTCAGCGGAATGCGGGGCATGTCAGATCTCCGTCCCGTAGTGCTGGGAGAAGCGGACGTCGCCCTCCACCATGTCGTGCATGTCCGCCACGCCGTTGCGGAGCATGAGGATGCGCTCGATGCCGAGGCCGAAGGCGAAGCCCTGGTACTCCTCGGGGTCGACGCCGCACGCGCGCAGCACGGCCGGGTTGACCATGCCGCAGCCGCCCATCTCGATCCAGCCGGTGCCGCCGCACACACGGCAGTCGGGCGCGGGGTCGTGGTCGAGGCCCAGGCACGCCTCGCAGCTGAAACAGCGGAAGTCCATCTCGGCGCTCGGCTCGGTGAACGGGAAGTAGCTGGGGCGCAGGCGCGTGAGGGGCTGACCTCCGAACAGTCGCTCGGCGAGCGTGTCGAGGGTGCCGACAAGGTGAGCCATCGTCAGGCCCTTGTCGATCGCGAGACCTTCGACCTGCGTGAACACGGGGGTGTGGGTCGCGTCGAGCTCATCGGTGCGGTAGACGGTGCCGGGGCACGCGATGTACAGCGGCACGCCGCGCTCGATGAGGGCGCGCGCCTGGACGGGCGAGGTGTGCGTGCGCAGCACCTGGCCGCTCGTGTCCTGGCCGTCGGCGCCGGCGACGTAGAAGGTGTCCTGCATCTGGCGCGCCGGATGGTCGGCGTCGAAGTTGAGCGCGTCGAAGTTGAACCACTCGGCCTCGACCTCGGGGCCCTCGGCGATCTCCCAGCCCATCGCGATGAACACGTCGGCGATGCGGTCGGCGAGCACCGTGAGCGGGTGGCGGGCGCCGCGCGGACGCCGGTCGGTGGGAAGGGTGACGTCGACGGTCTCGGAGGTGAGAGCGGCCTCCTCCTCGGCGGCGGCAAGCGTGGCCTGGCGGCCCGAGATCGCCTGGTGGACGCGCCCCTTGGCCTGGCCGACGAGCTTGCCCGCCGCGGCGCGGTCGCTCGGCGGGAGCGACTTGATGGCGGCGTTGGCGGTCGCGATCACCGACGCCTCACCGGCGTGCTCGATGCGGACCTGCTTCAGCTCGGCGGTCGTGGAGGCCGCGGCGACGGCCTCGAGGGCGGCGGCGACGGCCGCGGAGATCGACGCCTCGGTGATCTCAGGGGCTGCCTTCGGTGGGGTGTCGGGCACGTCAGTCGCTTTCATCCGGATGTGCGGGCGACGCGGGGCGCCGCAGGACCGCGTCCATTCTAGGAGCGGCGCCGGGGGCACCGCCGCCGCCGTCCTCGTTAGGCTGGCCGCACGAGAACCGATGCCGAGGAGCGAGCCCCATGCCCCAGACCGTGAGAGGCGTGATCGCGCGCGGTGCCGCGCGACCCGCCGAGATCGTCGAGATCGTCATCCCCGACCCCGGCCCCCACGACGTCGTCGTGGACGTCGAGGCCTGCGGCGTGTGCCACACCGACCTCGCCTACCGCGACGGCGACGTGAGCGACGACTTCCCGTTCCTGCTGGGCCACGAGGCCGCCGGGCGCGTGGCCCAGATCGGTGACGAGGTGACCCACGTGGCCGTCGGCGACTACGTCGTGCTCAACTGGCGCGCCGTGTGCGGGCAGTGCCGCGCGTGCCGCAAGGGCGTCCCGCAGTACTGCTTCGCGACGCACAACGCCTCGCAGCGGATGACGCTCACGGACGGCACCGAGCTCGAGGCCGCCCTGGGCATCGGCGCGTTCGCCGAGAAGACCCTCGTCCACGAGGGGCAGTGCACACGGGTCTCCGAGCAGGCGCGGCCGGAGGTCGCGGGGTTGCTCGGCTGCGGCGTGATGGCCGGGCTCGGGGCGGCGCTGAACACGGGCGCCGTCCGGCGCGGCGAGTCCGTGGCCGTGATCGGACTGGGAGGCGTGGGCTGCGCGGCGGTCGCCGGGGCCGCGCTCGCGGGCGCGACCACGATCATCGCGTGCGACATCGACGCCAAGAAGCTCGCGGCCGCCGAGGAGTTCGGGGCCACCGCGACCCTCGACACCCACGGGCTCTCGCGCGACCAGATCGTCGCACGGATCCATGAGCTGACCGGCGGCTTCGGCGCCGACGTCGTGATCGACGCCGTCGGCCTGCCGGCCACCTACGAGACCGCGTTCTACGCCCGCGACCTCGCCGGACGCGTCGTCCTGGTCGGCGTCCCGGGCCCCCGGGCCGAGCTGACCGTGCCGCTCGCCGACGTGTTCGGCCGCGGCGGAGCCCTCATGTCGTCGTGGTACGGCGACTGCCTGCCGGAACGGGACATCCCCGCCCTCGTCGACCTCCACCTGCAGGGGCGGCTCCCGCTCGAGCGCTTCGTGACGGGCACCGTCGGCCTCGACGGCGTCGAGCATGCCCTGTCCACCCTGCACGAAGGCGATGTGCTGCGCACCGTGGCGGTCACCCGATGACCGCCCCGACCCCTGATGCGCTCGAGCGCGTCCGCATCGACCACGCCACGACCGCAGGCACGTTCACCCTCGACGGCGAGACCCACGAGGTCGAGAACAACGTGTGGGTCCTCGGCGACGACGACACGTGCGTCGTGTTCGACGCCCCGCACGACGTCGACACCGTGCTCGACCTGGTCGGCGAGCGCGAGTGCGTCGGGATCCTCCTCACCCATGCCCACGACGACCACGTGCGCTTCGCCCCCGAGCTGTCGTCCGCGCTCGAGGCGCCCCTGCTGCTCGCCCGCGCCGACCATGAGGTGTGGAGCCTGACCCACGGCGACCTGCCCTGGGACGACGACGTCGCCGACGGCGACGTCTTCACCGTCGCGGGCGTCGACATCGAGGCGATCGCGACACCGGGCCACTCCCCCGGGTCGACCTGCTACCTCGTGCCCGCCCTCGGCGTGCTGTTCAGCGGCGACACCCTGTTCGAGGGCGGCCCCGGCGCGACCGGACGCTCGTTCTCCGATCGCGGCACGATCGAGGAATCGATCCGCGACCGTCTGTTCCCCCTGCCGGCCGGCACGGTCGTCCACACGGGCCACGGCCCCGACACGACCATCGGGGCGGAGCGGGCGCGGGCCGAGGGCGACTGGCTCTGACGAGGCGTCGCCGCCGGGATCCGCTCCGGTGCGCGCCTCGCCGCCTGGCGCAGGGCGGCCGTCAGCGCGGTGGCCCGTCCTTGGTGCGCAGGGTCCGCAGGTATTCGTTGTAGGCGGTGAGCTCGGCGTCGTTGTCGCGCGCCGCCTTGCGGTCGTACTGGCGGGCGTGGCGCTCCTCCGACCGCGTCCACTGGAGGGCGAGGATGATCGCGTACACGAGGGTCGGGATCTCCGAGACGCCCCACATGATCGACCCGCCCCGGGTCTGGATCACGGCGAGCTGGGCGTCGGTGTAGAGCCCGAGCGCGTGATACCAGTCCTGGGCGATGATCCAGGTCGCGCTCACCACGGCGACCCCGAAGAACGCGTGGAACGAGAGCGTCACGAGCAGCGTCACGAGCTTGAGCACGGGGTTCAGGGGGCGGGGCGCGGGGTCGACGCCGATCAGCACCCACGCGAACAGGTAGCCCGCGAGCAGGAAGTGCACGGTCATCACGACGTGGCCGACGTGCGTGACCTGGGCCAGCTCGAAGAGCGGGGAGAAGTAGAAGACGATGAGCGAGCCCGCGAAGATCGCGCCCGCCATCGGAGGGAACGAGATGACGCGGCTGTAGCGGCTGTGGAGCACGGCGAGCACCCATTCGCGCACCCCTCGCGAGCCGTCGGTGCGAGGCGGCGCGGCGCGGGTGAGCAGGGTGACGGGGGCGCCGAGCACCCACAGCGGCGGCACGATCATCATCATCGCCATGTGCTGGACCATGTGGGCGTCGAAGCGGAAGCGGCCGTAGGCGGCGGCCCCGCCGCTCGTGACCCACCACAGGGCCACGCAGCCGAGCACGAAGGGGATCGTGCGCCCGAGCGACCAGGCGTCCCCACGCCGGCGCAGGCGGACGACCCCGGCGACGTAGAGCCCGGCCATGGTCGCCGCGATCACGGTCGCGACCCAGTCGGGCTGGGCCTGGGTGAACAGGGAGGCGACGGAGAAGTCGGCAGGCGGCGGGAGGTAGCCGACGAGCGCGAGGATCCGCAGCTGCCCGGTGGCGGGGACGTCCTGGGGCACCGGCGGAGCGCTGCGGGACAGGGCGATCGACAGCCCGATCACGGCAGCCAGCAGCACGGACTCCGTGAGCGCGAGATGCCGGAAGCGCAGCGTGTCGCCCAGGCGCCGGCGCTGGATCGCGCCGAGCACGGCGAGGGCGACCAGGCCCAGCGCCTTGAGCGCGACGAGGCGCCCGTACGCGGTGGTCGCGAGGTCGAGCGGCGAGTCCAGGCGGATCGACGCGTTGAGGACGCCCGAGACGGCGAGCGCGGCGACCCCGGCGAGCGCCCAGGGGGAGAAGCGGCGGACGACGACGGGCATGGCGTCGCCGATCAGTCGCGAGCAGCACAGCATGACGAGCAGCGGCCCGGCCCAGATCGCGGTGCCCGCCAGGTGCAGGGCCATCGCGTTGACGGCGTTGGTGTGGTCGAGGCTCGAGCCGGCGTGCCCGGCCAGTCCCAGCAGGGCCACGCCGAGCATGGCGGCCGCGAGCCCCCACGCCGCGGCCACGGCGGAGCGGCCGAGCAGGAGGAAGCCGGCGGCGAGGACGGCCGCGATCGCGACAGCGAGCTGCGTGCGCCCGAGCTCGGTGGACAACGCGATCGACCACAGCCCGGTGAGGCCGCCGACGGCCTCGGCGGCGCCGAGCAGCATGAGGACCAGGCTCGCCCCGCCCCAGACCAGGGCGCTCACGCCGCCCAGGCGCGCCAGCCGGGCACGGGCGCCGCTCAGGCGGGTGCCGTCCTCCCGTCGGGGCGGCGGCATCAGCAGCACCACGATCCAGGCGCTCCCGACGGTCCCGAGCAGGGCCCCGTGGTGGAGCGCGCGCACGATCGGGGTGCCCCACGTGACAAGGCCGGGGACAGGGACGAGCCGGCCCGGCGCGGCGGCGCCCGTGCTCAGGATGCCGACCAGGGCGACGAGCGCGGCGAGCGCCACGGCACCGAGGGCCACGAGCGCGCCGTGGGGGCGCGAGGGGACGACCCCGTCGCGAGCGTCGGGAGCGAGGGGTCGGCTCATGGATGCCCGGTCATGGACGGTCCGGGCGCCGGCGCAGCGTCTCGAACAGGCAGACGGTCGCGGCGGTCGCGACGTTGAGGGACTCGGCGCGCCCGGCGAGCGGGATCCTCACGGCATGGTCGGCGGCGGCGAGGATGGCGGGGCCCACTCCGCGCGCCTCGTTGCCGAGGGCCCAGGCCAGCCGCGGCGGGAGGTCGAGGGCGAAGAGGTCGGCCTCGGCGTATCCGCTCGTCGCGGCGACGGCGACGTCGCGTGCGCGCAGGGCCTCGACGAGGGCCGGGGCGGGGGCGCCCGTCACGACGGGCAGGTGGAAGACACTGCCTGCACTCGAGCGCACCGCCTTGGGCGCGAAGGGATCGGCGCTGTCCTCCGTGAGGACCACGAGGTCGGCGCCGGCGGCGTCGGCGGTCCGGATGATCGTGCCCACGTTGCCGGGGTCACGCACCTCGCAGAGCACCACGACGGTGACGGGGCCGGTGGCGGGCAGGCCCGAGACGGCGGCCTCCCAGCCCGGCTCGGGGCGCTCGGCGACCGCGACCGCGCCCTGCGGGGAGGGCACGTCGTCGCCGGCACCCTCCTGGTCGCCGCGCACGAGCGCACGCACGACGTCCTCGGGGACGAGACGCGCGCTCACCCCCGCGACGCGCGCGAGCTCGGCGAGCTCGGGATGGGCCGTGCTCGTGCGCTCGGTGAGGAACAGTTCGCGCACCGTCCCGGGGCTCTCGGTGAGCAGGGAGCGCACGGCCTGGGGCCCGTCGGCACGGATCAGGCCCGTCCTCCGGCGCGCCGAACGCCCGGAGAGGGCGGCGATCCTCCGCACCCGATCGGATCGGGGGGACGTGATCGGAGCCTGCTCCGGGCGTTCGGTCGGTGTCATCGACGACTCGGGACCCGAGGGGTCACGCGGCCGGCGCGTTGACGTCCTGGGGGAGGGCGCCCTTGGCGGCCTCGACGAGAGCGGCGAACGCGGGGGCGTCGTTGACGGCGAGCTCGGCGAGCATGCGGCGGTCGACCTCGATCTCGGCCAGGCGCAGACCCTGGATGAGGCGGTTGTAGGTCATGCCGTTGGCGCGGGCTGCCGCGTTGATGCGCTGGATCCACAGGCGGCGGAAGTCGCTCTTGCGGACCTTGCGGTCGCGGTAGTTGTAGGTGGCCGAGTGGAGCACCTGCTCCTTGGCCTTGCGGTACAGGCGCGAGCGCTGACCGCGGTAGCCGCTGGCCTGCTCGAGGATCTCCCGACGCTTCTTCTGGGCGTTGACCGCCCGCTTCACGCGTGCCACGTGATTCTCCTTCTTCGGTGACGTTCAGGGCTGCGGGAGGGGGCTCCCGCGGGGCTCAGCGGCCCAGGAGTCGCTTGACCTGCTTGGTGTTCGCCTTGTCGACGGTGGTGTCCCCACCGAGGCGGCGCTTGCGGTTGCTGGACTTGTGCTCGAGCAGGTGGCGTGCGTTGGCCTTCTCGCGCATGAGCTTGCCGCTTCCGGTCACCCGGACGCGCTTCTTGGTGCCCGAGTGGGTCTTGTTCTTGGGCATGTGCCTTCTCCTTCGTATCTGATCCGGACCGACCCTGAGGTCAGGCCGGGGTGCTCTCGCCCGCCGCGTCGGCGGAGGCCGCCGGGGCGTCGGGCTGCTCGCGCTGCTCGGCCTTCTCGGCATCGCTCTTGCGCTTGCGGGCCTCGGCACGCGCCTGGGCCTTCTTCTTGGTCGGCCCGAGGACCATGACCATCGTGCGACCGTCCTGGCGCGGGTGGGACTCGACGAAGCCGTACTCGGCCACGTCCTCCGCCATGCGGGCCAGCAGCCGCGTGCCCATCTCGGGACGGGACTGCTCACGGCCGCGGAAGCGGATCATGACCTTGACCTTGTCACCGCCCTGGAGGAACTTCTCCACGTTGCGGCGCTTGGTCTCGTAGTCGTGCTTGTCGATCTTCAGGCCCATCCGGATCTCCTTCTGGACCGTGTTGACCTGGTTCTTGCGCGACTCGCGCGCCTTCATGTTGGCTTCGTACTTGTACTTGCCGTAGTCCATGAGACGGCAGACGGGCGGGTTGGCGCCCGGTGCGACCTCGACCAGATCGAGATCTGCCTCTGCGGCCAGCCGCAGGGCGTCCTCGACACGCACGATGCCGACCTGCTCGCCGGCAGGGCCGACCAGAAGGACCTTCGGCACCCTGATCTGGCCGTTGATTCGCTGTTCGCTGATGGTGGCTCCTCACCTCGGTTCGTCCGAACATGACGAAGGCCCCCGCCGACGGCGGAGGCCCCAGAGGTGCGGCGCACGGCGCCGCGGATCGGTCGAGCACGAGGCTCCCGATCGCAAGGACCCGACGACGGACCGGGTGCCGAGCAGGGCTCGGGAGGTCGTCGTGAGGTGGGAGGGGACTCCACTTGGACGGAGGAACGGCATGTTCCGGGGAGTAAGTCTACCAGCCGTCGCCCAGGGTGGAAGGGGGCGTCGGGTGACGTGCATCGCGCGGCGCCCCCGCGGGTAGCCTGCCACGGTGGCCCCGGCACGGGCCCCTCCCCACTGCGAAGGACACCATGGACACCACTCCCCCTCCCACACCCGATCATGACGAGACCTCCCCCGTGGGCGCACGGGGCATCGACGCTGCGGGCTCGACGCGGGACATCGCGGACGTCTCGGCGGTCGAGATCATCACGACGGCGACCGTGCACCTCATGAGCGCGGCGGCCGTCAAGATCGGTCTCGCCGAGGACGAGGAGACGGGGCACTACCAGGATCTCGCCGAGGCGCGGAAGCTGATCACGGCGCTCGCGGGCCTCGTGACGGCGGCCTCTCCCGAAATCGGCGGCGACCACGCCCGGTCGCTGCGCGACGGCCTGCGCACCCTCCAGCTCGCCTTCGCGGAGGCGCTGCCCTTCCCCGACCAGCCCGGCGAGGGCCCGGGCGAGAAGTGGACGGGGCGCGTCAGCCGCTGAGCGCACGCCCGCGGCCCCGAGCGCCGTGCTGACGCGTCGCGGCGGCGGGCGTCAGCGGCCGAGCCGCCGCGCGAGCCGGGCGCGGACGCGGGCGCGGTGGACGCGCATCGCCGCGAGGCCGCCGAGCGCGATCACCACGCCGAGCAGTCCCGCGCTGCCGATGCCCCACGAAGGGCCCCAGCCGTCGATGACGGCGCCGATCACCGGGCCGCCCACGGCACCCCCGATGGTCATCGCGCTGCCGTGCCAGCCCATCGCCTCGCCGCGGGCCTCCTCGGGCACCCGGTGGGAGATCGCCTCGCCCGTCGCGGTGATCGAGGGTGCGCACGCGAGGCCGGCCAGGAAGCATGCGATCGCGATCGTGGGGACCGAGTGGGCGAGCGCGATGGGGATCGTGAGCAGACCGAGCGCGCCGATCACCCACAGCGGGCCGATGTCGCGCGTGATCGCCCCGTAGACGATGCCGCCGAGCGCTGAGCCCACGCACCACACCGTGATGACCAGGCCTACGAGGTTCTCGGACCCGACCTGCTTGAGCAGTGCGACGAGGCCGAGGTCGGTGGCGGTCAGGATCACGTTCGAGGTCGCGGTCGCGACGAGCAGCGACACGCCTCCGAGGGTCAGCAGCTGCCGGCGCGCGGACGCCTTCGTGTCGGGATCCACGACGGGGATGGCGCCCGTCGTGAGGTCCTCGCTCACGCGCTTCTCGCCGAGGCCGTCGGCGTGCGCGAGGGCGGCGTCCTCCATCGATCGCAGCGCAGCGGGGAGCTTGGTCGGCAGCATCACCTGGTCGGAGCGGGTGGGCGGGTCGGCGATCACCAGGCCGATGCCCGCGACCGCGACGCTCACCCCGACGACGATCAGCAGCAGCGGGGTGCCGATCGTGAAGGCGAGGGCCGCGACGGCCGCCGGGCCGATCATGAAGACGACCTCGGTGATGACCGAGTCGAGGGCGAAGGCGGTGCGACGCATCCGCGCGGAGACCAGCACCGCGAGCGAGGTGCGGACGATCGAGAACACGGGCAGCGAGAACAGGCCGCCGACGAACGCGAGTCCCACGAGGGCGCCGTAGGGCACGAAGGCGGCGACCACGAGCGTGAGGGACTGGACGACGATCGAGGGCGCGACCGCGCGGCGCAGGCCGCGGGAGTCGACGAGGCGCCCCCTCCAGGGCGAGGAGATCGCCATCCCGAGGGTCGAGGCGGTCACGATCAGGCCCGCCTCGAGGTAGCTCTTGTCGAGCCGGTAGACGGCGTGCAGCGTGAACAGCAGGGAGAGCGTCGAGAAGGGGATGCGCGCGAGGAATCCGAGCAGGAGCACGGGCGCGACGCCGGGAGAGCGCAGCACGTCCCGGTAGGCGGCGAGCGCCACGGCTCAGCCCTCCAGGGTCAGTCGGAGGGACGTGATGCGCTCGGCGACGACGACCGAGCGTCCGAGCGCCTCGCTCAGACGGGCGACGACCGCGCGCACGGCCTCCGGGCCGAGGCCCGGCGCGAGGCGGACGTGCAGGTCGACCTCGCGCGCGGCGCCGGGGGCCGGGCGCAGGGCGAGCACCTCGGGCACGGCCGCCGTGAGCGCGTCGAGCTCGGCGAGGACGGCCGGGTCCTCCGCGGGCGGCACCCAGGCGCGTCCCTGCGCGAGCGCCCACAGGATCGAGCGCTGGAGCAGGACGGGTGCGGACCGGGCGTCAGCGGGGTCGACATCCGCGGGGCCGACATCCGCGGCGTCGACGCCGGCGGGGTCGAGCAGCAGGCTCGTGCATCCCTCCTGGACGGCGGCCTGCGCGGCCTGCTCGACGACGACGGGCACGGGACGGGAGTCGCGCCGCCACGCGGCGAGGGCCTCGACCGAGCTGAACAGCGGCAGAGCCTTCTCGCCGCTGGGACCCTCGAGCGTCACCATCGCCATGTCGGCGCCGTTGTCGCCGACGAGGCCGTGCGCGGTCTCGCCGTGCTCGGTCGCGACCGCCATGATCGGCACGAGCACGCGGGTCCCGCGGAGCGCCGCGGCCAGGCCGCGCAGGTCCTCGTCCTCGCCGCGTCGGTGCGCCTCCAGGGCGTCCGCGAGGACGCGGGGCGCCCGCCCGTCGTCGTCGGGGAAGGGGCTCACGGTGTAGTCACGTCCGGCCCAGGGGGTGCCCGCCGTGTCGGTCAGGGCACTCTTGTCGCGGAAGTGGGCGGGCAGGGCGCGTCGGGTCACCGCGGCGCGGGAGTGCTCGTCCGGCGCGGGGCCGGGCTCGTGCTCGTGCTCGTGCTCGCAGTGGCGGTGCTCGGTCACGGCCTGCCTGCGACCTCGAGCGCCTCGGGCAGGGTGAACGCGCCCGCGTAGAGCGCCTTGCCGACGATCGCGCCCTCGACGCCCGCCGGCACGAGCTCACGCAGCGCGGCGAGGTCCGCGAGGGCGGAGATGCCGCCCGAGGCGACGACGGCCGCGTCGGTGCGACCCGCGACCTCGGCGAGCAGCTCGAGGTTCGGGCCGCGCAGGGTGCCGTCCTTGGTGACGTCGGTGACGACGTAGCGGCAGCAGCCCGCGTCGTCGAGACGCGCGAGGGTCTCCCACAGGTCACCGCCCTCACGGGTCCAGCCGCGGGCGGCGAGCGTGGTCCCACGGACGTCGAGCCCGACGGCGATGCGGTCGCCGTGCGAGGCGATCACGGACGCGGTCCACTCGGGGTCCTCGAGGGCGGCGGTGCCGAGGTTCACGCGGCGGCAACCGGTCGCGAGGGCGGCCTCGAGGGACGCGTCGTCGCGGATGCCGCCCGACAGCTCGACCGCGAGGTCGACGGAGCCCACGACCTCGGCGAGCAGCTCGCGGTTCGAACCGCGCCCGAAGGCGGCGTCGAGGTCGACGAGGTGCAGCCACTCGGCGCCCGCCGCGGCGAAGTCGCGTGCCGCGTCCAGCGGCGAGCCGTAGTCGGTCTCGGACCCGGCCTCGCCCTGGACGAGGCGGACGGCCTTGCCGCCGGCGACGTCGACGGCGGGCAGCAGCTCGAGGCGGGGCGTGCTCATGGGAACTCCTCGGGAGAGAGAGCGGGGATGGGACGAGCGTAGCGAAGGGGGCGAGCAACGAGGGAGGCCGTCCTCGCCGTGCCGCCGGGTGGTGCGTTCGCCGCGGGGTCAAACGCCCTGCTGGATGCGCCAGAGGGCGACGAGGACGCACGCGACGCCCAGCACGGCCATGAGCGCGACCACCCACCACGGCTTCTTCTGGCGGAAGAACGACCAGGACCCACCCAGCAGGATGCCGCCGACGGTGAGCATCAGGAACGCGAGCAGGATCATGCGGACGGCTCCGCCCCGGACCGGTCGGACGGCGCGGTGTCAGGTGCGATCGCCGTGCCGGGCACGGTCGCAGGGGCGCCGCCGGTCAGCGTGTCGAGCCAGTTGCGCAGCAGGCGTGCGCCCGCCGCCCCGGACTTCTCGGGGTGGAACTGGGTGGCGGTGAGCGGCCCGTTCTCGACCGCCGCGACGAAGCGGTCGCCGCCGTGGACGGCCCAGCTGACCTGGGGCGGGAGCATGCGCGGGTGCGGCTCGAGGTCCCAGCTGCGGGCGCCGTAGGAGTGCACGAAGTAGAAGCGCTCGTCCTCGACGCCGGTGAACAGGCGGGATCCCTCGGCGGTCTCGACCGTGTTCCAGCCCATGTGGGGCACGATCGCGGCCTGCAGCGCGGTGATCTCGCCGGGCCACTCGCCCATGCCCTCGGCGCGGACGCCGTGCTCCGTCCCGGCGTCGAACATGACTTGCAGGCCCACGCAGATCCCGAGCACGGGGCGGCCGCCCGCGAGGCGCCGCTCGATGATCCGGGGTCCGTCGACCGCACGGATCTGGTCCATGGTGGCGGCGAAGGCGCCGACCCCGGGGACCACGAGCCCGTCGGCCTCGAGGGCCTGTGTGCTATCGGCGGTCAGGGACACCTCGGCGCCCGCGGCCTCGAGGGCGCGGACGACGGAGCGGACGTTGCCGCTGCCGTGGTCCAGCACGACCACGCGCGGGGGGCAGGGAGCGGCCGCCGGGCCCGGGGTCGAGCGCTCGGGGGTGGTCTCGGTGCTCATTTCTTCCGCCGTCCGGTCGCGATCCAGCGCAGGGCCTGCATCCGGGTGACGCCGCGGGGGTCGATCCCCTCCCCCAGCTCCTGGGCATCGACACTGCCGAGCAGGAGCTGCTCGACCGCGGAGGCGACGCCGCCCAGGACGATCGTGGGCGAGACGTCCTCGCCGCGCTCGCCGAGGCGGTAGCGGGTCGCCGTCATGCGGTCCCCGCGCCGCCAGAACAGCACGATGCCCAGGCGCTGCAGGGCGCCGGAGATCTGGGCCGCGAGCTCGTGGGCGCTCGGCTCGTCGAGCGCGCCGAGGGCGATCGCGCCCGAGTCGGTGTCGAGGATGCGGGTGCCCTCGGGGGTCTCGGCCGTCTCGGACCGGGTGTCGCTCGCGAGCCGCAGGGCACCGGCGAGGGCCTTGGCCGACGCGACCGAGGTCGCGACGACCGCGATCGGGCGCGGCGCGTCGGGGTCCTCGGCGCTCTCGGCGGCGCCGAGCACGTCCTCGACGGTCAGCTCGGTGAGCTCGCCGTCCGCGTCCGGGGCCGTGTCGGTGCTCGGGGGCTCGGACTCCTCGAGGTCGAGGCCCTCCATCATGCGGGCGAACTCGGCGTCGATGTCGTCGTCGGGGCGCCCGTCGCCGGGTCGGGGGTCGTCCGGGGTGGTCACAGGGCTCCCTTCGTGGAGGGCACGTCGGTCACGCGCGGGTCCTGCTCACATGCCGCACGCAGCGCCCGCGCGAGGGCCTTGAACTGGGCCTCGACGATGTGGTGGGGATCGCGCCCGGCGAGCACCCGCATGTGCAGGCAGATCGCGGCGTGGTGGGCGAGGGACTCGAGCACGTGGCGCGTGAGGGAGCCCGTGAAGTGACCGCCGATGAGGTGGTACTCCTGGCCCTCGGGCTCTCCGGTGTGCACGCAGTACGGGCGTCCGGAGACGTCGACGACGCACTGGGCCAGAGCCTCGTCGAGCGGGACGGTGGCGTCACCGAAGCGGGTGATGCCGACCTTGTCGCCGAGGGCCTCGCGCAGGCACTGGCCCAACACGATCGCGGTGTCCTCGACGGTGTGGTGGACGTCGATGTGGGTGTCCCCCGTGGCCTGGACGGTCAGGTCGAAGCGGGCGTGCGTGCCGAGCGCGGTGAGCATGTGGTCGAAGAAGGGCACCGAGGTCGACACGTCGCAGCGGCCCGTGCCGTCGAGGTCGAGCGTGACGGTCACGTCGGACTCGCGCGTGGCGCGGCTGATGCTCGCGGTGCGGTGGGACGTCGAGGAACGGGTCATCGGGGGTCGGCCTCCACGGGATCGGCGATGTCGAGGGCGTCGCGGAACGCGGCGTTGTCGTCGGGGGTGCCGACGGATACGCGGAGCCAACCGGCGGGTCCGACCTCGCGGATCAGGACTCCCCGGTCGAGCAGGCGCTGCCACACCTCGTGGCGGTCGGCGACGGTGCGGAACAGGATGAAGTTGGCGTCGGAGGGGGCGACGTCGTGGCCCCGCCGCACGAGGTGGGCGGCGAGCGCGTCGCGCTCGGCGCGCAGGGCCGCGACCTGGCCCAGCAGCTCGGCGCGGTGGGCGAGCGCGGTGCGGGCGACGGCCTGCGTGGCGGCCGAGAGGTGGTAGGGCAGGCGGACGACGCGCACGGCATCGACGATCGCGGGGTCCGCCACGAGGTAGCCGAGGCGGGCGCCGGCGAGCGCGAAGGCCTTGGACATCGTGCGGGAGACGACGAGGCCGGCGTGCTCGGGCAGCAGGGTGAGCGCGCTCGGGACCCCGTCGCGGCGGAACTCGCCGTAGGCCTCGTCGACGATGAGCAGGCCCCGGTGCTCGGCCTGGGCGCGCGCGGCGGCGCGCACCACGTCGAGCTCGAGGGCCGTGCCGGTGGGGTTGTTGGGGCTCGTCAGCAGCACGATCGCGGGGCGATGGCGGGCGATCGCCGCGGTCACCGTGCCGGCGTCGAGCGCGAAGTCGGGCGCGGGGCCCCGCTCGGCCGTGAGCCACGCGGTGAAGGTGTCGCGCGCGTACTCGGGATACATCGAGTAGTGCGGCGTGAAGGACAGGGCGCTGCGGCCCGGTCCGCCGTAGGCCTGGAACAGCTGGAGCATGACCTCGTTGGAGCCGTTGGCGGCCCACACCTGCTCGGGGCGGGGCTCGTCGATGTCCGACTCGTCGGCGAGGAAGGCCGCGAGGTCCTTGCGGAGGTCGAGGAACTCGCGATCGGGGTAGCGGTTGAGATCGGCGGCCGCCGAGCGGACGGCGCGACCGAGGTCCTCGGCGAGGGAAGCCGACGGGGGGAACGGGTTCTCGTTGACGTTCAGCAGATGCGGGACGTCGATCTGGGGCGCGCCGTAGGGCTCGAGCCCGAGCAGATCAGCGCGGACCGTCGGGAGGACGGCATCGGGCGAGGCGGGGTCGAGCGTCGGCATGCCTCCATCGTAGAGGCCCCGCGACCGCGCGCCGCCGCTCGTCCAGGCGGCAGGAGGCTGGGAGCGGGCGAGGACCGGTGACCTACCCTGGTCGGGTGATGCGTGCCCTCGGTTCCCTCGTTGCAGATGTCCTCGCCGTCCTTGTGTTCGTGGCGATCGGGCTCCTCCAGCACGGAGAGGGCCTGACGGCTTCCAGTGTCGGCTACGTGTCCTGGCCGTTCGTCCTCGGCATGCTGCTCGGGCACCTCGCGATCCGCTCGTGGCGCCGCCCCTTCGCCCTGTGGCCGCAGGGCGTGTTCGTCTGGGCGATCACGATCGTCGCGGCCATGGCGATCCGCACGCTGTTCGGCGCGGGCACGGAGCCCTCGTTCGTCATCGTCACCGCCGTCGTGCTCGCGGTGCTCATGCTGGGTTGGCGGGCCGTCGCCTCGTTCGTGACCCGCGGCGAGCGCCGCAGGGCCACGCGGCCGACGGCGACGCGGACCGACGGATCTACGCCGCGAAACCGGTGAGCGCCTCGCCGTCGAGGCGATAGCTCACCCACTCCTCCTGGGGCCGTGCCCCGACGGCCTCGTAGAAGTCGATCGACGGCTGGTTCCAGGTGAGCACCGACCACTCGAGGCGGCGGTAGCCGCGAGCGGCGCAGACGCCCGCGAGGGTGCGCATGAGCCCCAGGCCGATCCGGGTGCCGCGGTGCTCGGGCATGACGTAGAGGTCCTCGAGATGGATCCCGTGGCGTCCTTCCCAGGTCGAGTAGGTCAGGTACCACAGGGCGATCCCCACCACCTCGCCGCCGAGCTCGGCGACGTGGCAGAAGAGGGCCGGGTCGTCCCGGAACAGGGCGTCGCACAGGTCCGTGGCGGTGCCGGTGACGGCCTCGGACTCGCCCTCGTAGACGGCGAGCTCGACGATACGGGCGTGGATCGCCGCGACGTCGCGGGGACGGGCCTCGCGGATCGTCCACGCGGTCACCGGCTCTGCCTCTCGTCGTCGAAGCGGATCTCGACGGCCCGCCCGTGCGAGGGCAGGTCCTCGGCGTCGGCGAGGGTGCGGGCGGCCTCGCGAGAGGCGGCGAGCGCGCGCTCGTCGTACTCGATCACGTGGATGCCCCGCAGGAACGACTGCACCCCGAGGCCGCCGCCGAAGCGCGAGCTGCCGCCGGTGGGCAGCACGTGGTTGGAGCCGGCCGCGTAGTCGCCGAGGCTCACGGGGCTGTGCGGGCCGACGAAGACCGCTCCGGCGTTCGTGACGCGCGCGGCGACGGCCGCGGCATCGTCGGTCTGGATCTCGAGGTGCTCGGCGCCGTAGGCGTTGACCACGGCGAGTCCCTGGGCCATGCCGTCGACGAGGATCACGCCGCTCTGGCGGCCGCCCAGGGCCTCGCGGATGCGATCGGCGTGCCGAGCCTGCGGCACCTGGACGGCGAGCTCGGCCTCGGTGGCCGCGGCGAGCTGCGGGCTGTCGGTGACCAACACGCTCGCCGCGAGCGGGTCGTGCTCGGCCTGGGAGATGAGATCGGCGGCGACGAAACGGGGATCCGCGCTCGCGTCGGCGAGGATCGCGATCTCGGTGGGCCCCGCCTCGGCGTCGATGCCGACGGTCCCCCGCACGAGCCGCTTGGCCGCCGTGACATAGACGTTGCCGGGGCCGGTGACGAGGTCGACGGGGTCGAGCCCGGTGCCGTCGCCGAGGTCGTCGGCGCCGTGGGCCAGCAGGGCGATGGCCTGGGCGCCGCCCGCGGCGATCACGTCGGTCACGCCGAGCAGTGCGCATGCGGCCAGGATGGTGGGGTGCGGGTAGCCGCCGCGGTCCTTCTGCGGCGGGGAGGCCAGCACGATCTGCGAGACCCCGGCGGTCTGGGCGGGCACCACGTTCATGACGACGGAGCTGGGCAGCACGGCCCGGCCGCCCGGCACGTACAGGCCGACCCGCTGAACGGGGACCCAGCGCTGGCGGACGACTCCACCGTCGATCACCTCGACCACGTCGTCCTCGCGCCGCTGAGCGGCATCGACGGCGCGGACCCGGTCGATCGCCGTCTCGAGCGCCGTGCGGATCGCGGGGTCGAGCTCGGCGAGCGCCCGCTCGATCACCGCGGTGGGCACGCGCAGATGCTCGGGGCGCACGCCGTCGAATCGCTCCCCCGCCTCGAGGACCGCCTCGGCGCCCCGCTCCCGCACGGCCTCGATGACGGGATGCACCGCGGCGATGGCCGCGTCGACGTCGAGCTCGGGGCGGGGCATGGCCTCGCGCAGCTGGGCCATGGAGAGGTCGCGCCCACGCAGGTCGGTGACGGAGATCAGAGGCATGGTGGCGAGTCTAGGCGGCGCACCCACCCGCCTGAGGGTGCGTCCGGGCGCCGCGGCGTCCGGACGCACCGGTCACTGCAGGCAGCTCGGGCCCAGCAGCGCCTTGAGCGAGGCGTACAGGGCGGCCGACGGGGAGACAGAGAGCCGGGTGTCGAGTCGCATGAGCGTGGCCCGGCCCGGCTCGAGCAGCTTGACCCGGACCTCGCTCATCCCCGGGTTGTCCTCGAGCACGCCGCGCAGGTCCGTCGCGACCCGTTCGGTGCAGCGCAGCGCCGGGAGCGAGATCGTCACGGGCCCGTCCCCGCCCGCGTGGGACGTGTCGGGGATCGTCATCTCCATGACGCGCAGCTCGGGCATGCCCTTGGAGGTGTCGACGCGTCCCTTCATGGAGACCACGAGGTCCTCGGCGAGCTCGGTCGCGACGGTCTGGTACGTCGAGGGGAAGAGCAGGCAGTCGATCGAGCCCTCGAGGTCCTCGACGGTCGCGATCGCCCACATGTCGCCCTTCTTGGTGGTCTTGCGCTGCAGGGACGTGATGAGCCCCGCGATCTGGACCATCGCTCCGTCCTCGACGGCTCCCTCGTCGGCGAGCGCGCTGATCGCCGTCGTCGAGTTCTGTGCGACCACGTGCTCGAGCCCCTGCAGGGGATGATCCGAGACGTACAGGCCCAGCATGGTGCGCTCGAAGGAGAGCTTCTCCTTGCGATCCCACTCGGGCAGGTCGGGGATCGTGATGGTCGCGCTCGACCCGGTCTCCGCACCGTCGCCGCCGAACAGGGCCTCGCCGAACAGGTCGTACTGCCCCTGCGCCTCCTTGCGCTTGACGTCGACGACGGAGTCGACGGCGTCCTCGTGGACCAGCACGAGGGAGCGGCGGTTGGCGCCGAGGGAGTCGAAGGCGCCGCCCTTGATGAGCGACTCGATCGTGCGCTTGTTGCACACCGAGAGCGGGACCTTGTCGAGGAAGTCCGTGAACGACGTGAACGTGCCCTTCTCGGCGCGCGCCGCGAGGATCGCCTCGACCACGTTCGCGCCGACGTTGCGGACCGCGGACAGCCCGAAGCGGATGTCGTCGCCGACGGCGGAGAAGTACATGTCGGACTCGTTGACGTCCGGCGGGAGCACCGTGATGCCCCGGTGGCGGCAGTCGCCCAGGTACAGGCCCAGGCGGTCGCGGTTCTCCTGGGTGGAGGTGAGCAGGGCCGCCATGTACTCGGTCGGGAAGTTCGCCTTGAGGTAGGCGGTCCAGTACGAGACCACGCCGTAGGCGGCGGAGTGGGACTTGTTGAACGCATAGTCGGCGAAGGGCAGCAGGGTCTCCCACAGGGCCGCGACGGCTGCGTCGGAGTATCCGCGCTCCTTCATGCCGGCCTCGAAGGACACGAACTGCTTGTCCAGCTCCGCCTTCTTCTTCTTGCCCATGGCGCGGCGCAGGATGTCGGCCTCGCCGAGACTGTAGCCCGCGACCTTCTGCGCGGTCTGCATGACCTGCTCCTGGTAGACGAGCACGCCGTAGGTCTCGCTCAGGATCTCCGCGAGCGGCTCCTCGAGCTCGGGGTGGATCGGCGTGATCTCCTGCAGCCCGTTCTTGCGCAGCGCGTAGTTGGTGTGGGAGTTCATGCCCATCGGACCCGGGCGGTACAGCGCCGAGACCGCGGAGATGTCGCCGAACTTGTCGGGCTTCATCTGGCGCAGCAGGGTGCGCATGCCGGAGCCGTCCAGCTGGAACACGCCCAGGGTGTCGCCGCGCTGCAGGAGGTCGTAGGTGGGCGGGTCGTCGAAGCCGAGGGTCTCGAGGTCCGGTGCCTCCTTGCCGTTGCGCACGATGTTGTCCAGGGCGTCCGAGATGACGGTGAGGTTGCGCAGGCCCAGGAAGTCCATCTTCAGCAGGCCGAGCGTCTCGCAGGTCGGGTAGTCGAACTGCGTGATGATCTGCCCGTCGGAAGGGCGGCGCATCATCGGGATGATGTCGGTCAGGGTGTGGCTGGACATGATGACCGCGCACGCGTGCACGCCCCACCCGCGGGTCAGCCCCTCGACGCCCTGGGCGATCTCGAAGACCTTCTGGCCGTCGGGATCCTCATCGAGCATGCGGCGGAACTCGCCGGCCTCGGCGTAGCGCTTGTTCTCGGGGTCGTAGATGCCCGAGAGCGGGATGTCCTTGCCCATCACGGCCGGCGGCAGCGCCTTGGTGAGGCGATCCCCCATCGCGTACGGGTAGCCAAGCACGCGCGAGGCGTCCTTGAGCGAGTTCTTCGTCTTCATGACGCCGTAGGTGATGACCTGGGCCACCCGGTCGTCGCCGTACTTGCGGGTCACGTACTCGAGCACCTCGCCGCGGCGGCGATCGTCGAAGTCGACGTCGAAGTCGGGCATCGAGACGCGGTCGGGGTTGAGGAAGCGCTCGAACAGCAGGCCGTGCTCGAGGGGGTCGAGATCGGTGATCCGCATCGCGTAGGCGACCATCGAGCCGGCACCCGAGCCACGGCCCGGTCCCACGCGGATGCCGTTCTCCTTGGCCCAGCGGATGAAGTCGGACACGACGAGGAAATAGCCCGGGAAGCCCATCTGGGTGATGACGGAGACCTCGTAGTCGGCCTGCTTCTGCACGGCGTCGGGGATGCCGGCGGGGAAGCGGTACTCGAGCCCGCGCTGGACCTCCTTGACGAACCACGAGTGCTCGTCCTCGCCCGGCGGCGTCGGGAAGACGGGCATGAAGTTGGCGCCCTCGGCCGTCGTGGTGAAGGAGACGTCGCACATCTCGGCGACACGCAGGGTGTTGTCGCAGGCCTCGGGCAGCTCGCGGAACAGCTCGCGCATCTCGGCGGCGGACTTGAGGTAGTAGCCCGAGCCGTCGAACTTGAAGCGCCCGGGGGTGTCGAAGGTGGACCCGGAGTTGATGCACAGCAGCGCGTCCTGGATCTTGGCGTCGTCCTCGGTGACGTAGTGCAGGTCGTTGGTGGCCAGCAGGGGCGCGCCGATCTGCTTCGAGAGGGCGATGAGGTCCTTGGTCACGCGGGTCTCGAGCTCGAGGCCGTGGTCCATGAGCTCGACGAAGTAGTTGTCCTTGCCGAACATGTCCTGGAACTCGCCGGCGGCCTTGACGGCCTCGTCCCACTGGCCCAGGCGGATGCGGGTCTGGATCTCGCCCGAGGGGCAGCCGGTCGAGGCGATCAGGCCATCGGAGTAGGTGCTGAGGATCTCCCGGTCCATGCGCGGCCACTTGCCCATCTGGCCGTCGAGGCTCGCGGACGAGGCGAGGCGGAAGAGGTTGTGCATGCCGGCCGTGGTGCGCGAGAGCAGGGTCAGGTGGGTGTAGGCGCCGCGCGCGGAGACGTCGTCGCCCGCGTCCTGCTGGGCCTTGGTGCCCCACTGCTGTCGCGTGCGGTCGTGGCGGCTGGTCCCGGGGGTCACGTAGGCCTCGACGCCGATGATGGGCTTGATGCCCGCGGCCACCGCGGTCCGGTAGAACTCGTAGGCGCCGAACACGTAGCCGTGGTCCGTGATCGCGATGGCTTTCTGGCCTTGACGTGCAGTTTCATCGACCAGCTTGGAGATCTTCGCGGCACCGTCCAGGAGGGAGTAGTCGGTGTGGACGTGGAGGTGCACGAAGTCGTCGGAAGCCATGGATCAAGGGTAGCGACGGCGTCCGACGAACGGGGCGCTCAGGGGCCGGCGACAGCGTCGTGAGGATCACGGGGAGCGGGGGCCGGACCAGAGACCGCTGGAGCGCGGGGGCGACGAGACCGGCCCACGCGGGCATGCTGGCACGCGAGGAGCACGGGGCGTGCCCTTCAGGTCAGGCGGCGTCCTGCCAGACCACCCAGGCTGTCCGGCCGTCGTCGTCGACACCCGCGGCAGCACGGCACTCTTCGTCGCCTCCCGACTGCAGGGACAGGACGGCGCGCAGCAGGGGACCGGGTTCCTCGGCTCCGACCTCGGGTCCTGCCCGGCGTGCGGGCGCGGCCCTCCCCTCGAGCGGCGTGCGGATGCGGCGTGCCGTGCTGCCGAGCGGGGACGTCCACGCGACCACCTCGGGCGGTGCGTCTGGCGCGGGCGGCACGATCGGCGCGGGCGTCGGTGTCCGCACCTCCACCGGCTCGACTGCGCGCGCTGGGGGTGATCCGGATCTCAGGGCTGGCGGCCCGGAGCCCACCTCGACGCTCGCCATCAGCTCCTTGACCCAGTTGCACCGTGCGCACAGGCCCTGGCCGTTGTCGAGACTGGTCGTCCCGCCTGCGGCGACGGGCCTGATGTGGTCGATGTGGCGGATCGAGGCATTGCAGTACGGCCCCGCGCAGTGGGTCTGGCGCAGGCGGATCATACGTGCGAGCGCGGTCGGAAAAGCGCGGGCGCGAGACTCGACGGCGACGAGCTCGCCGGTGGACGGGTGGGTGTACAGACGACGCAACACGGCGAGGTTCTCGTCGTCGATCTCGCGCCGCCGGATCTCGGCATCTCCGAGGCTGCTCGCGCCGGTCCCGCGACCGGGGCCCCGCGTCGGCGGCGTCCGGTGCTCGAGCTCTGCCAGGGCGACATCGGTCGGGACCGTCCCGTAGCCCTCGAGGGTGGCGGCGCCCTGCTCGGCCTCGACGAGCATGCGGTCGGTGAGGATCACGCCCACGTCGAGACGGATCGGCTCCATGCCCTCGTCGCGGCCCAGGAGTGTGTCGGCGAGCAGGTCCGCCTGGATCTGCCCGAATCCGCGCCGATCGCCCGAGGCGACCAGGCGCTCGGCCTCGAGCGACAGCTTCTTGCGGATCGTCGTCGCGTCCAGGCCGGAGATCCGTGCGCGCACCAGGCCCGTGCCATGCGCACCGCGCGTGATCACCACCGACCGGTCGCGCATGGCTTCGGTGTGCCGCATGGTGAAACTCTCGGGCTCGAGCCGATGCGCCATGAGGTCGATCTCCTCGGCCCACTGCCTCGTCGAGGCGCCCTGCAGGTAGGGCATGTGCTCGTCGATCGCCGCGTCGACGGCACCGCGGAGACCTCCACCAGGACCCCAGCGGCCTCGCGAGCACCGAGATCCTGCACCGCGCGACCGGACACGGCACCGATGCGCACCGCGAGACCCGCCAGGTCCACGTCCGCGAGCACGGCGTGCGCGCCGGGGACGACATCGGCCCCGGACGCACGCGGGTCATCACCGGAGAGCGCGTCGGCTCCCCCGTGCGGGTCATTCGGCTCCCCTGCGGGGAGTCCGGTGCGGTGCGTCGTCATGCCTCCATCCCACCGGAGGGGTGTGACAGACGGCGACGGGAACCGTGGCTTCGAAACCGACCTCCTGTGTGATCTACATCACATCGTGGCGAGTGTTCCCTCTCGTCGGGCGGTTGAACCACGGTGCCGCCGCCGAGGCCTCTCTGCCGGGCTCGAACGAGATCGGCCTGGCCGACGTCCCCGAGGCACCCTCCGGAAGACCGAGAGGAAGGAAACGCGGGAACCGGAGACCCGAGCCGTTCCTACATGTCGCGGGACGTCGGACCCCCGTCGTCCCCTTCGGCCTCCGCCTCGCGGAGCATCTCGGTCATGAGGTGCTGCAGGTAGTCCTCGACACCCTCGACGCTCAGCGAGCGTTCGTCGCGGCGCGGCCCCATGCCCTCGACGAGCGCACCGCCGTGCCAGGCGAGGGAGTCGTCGGGCAGGACGGGGTCGTCGTCGCGCCACAGGTCGATCGGCACGGCGTGGGCCGCCAGGTCGCGGGCCAGGGCATCGGCGTCAGACGCGCTGCCCGCGCGCTGCAGCAGCGAGACGAGGAGGGACTGGGCACCCCAGGCCTCGGCGTCATCACGTCCCGGTTGTGCGGTCTGCTGGACGAGCGCGACGAAGCTCGCGGCCAGCTCGTCGTCACCGTCGAGGAAGCGGTCCTTGGCCGCGCGCAGGGCGATCGCGGGCACGTAGGCGGTCTCGCCCCACAGCACCCCGGCCCCGATCAGGCTCATGCCCACGCCGGTCGGGAAGTCGGGGTGGGCCGCGATCGGGCTCGACGGGGTGCGGCCCGCCCGCCGGTCGTCGTCCGCAGCCAGGTATGCGCGGCTGGCCTCGCGGACGGCCTCGCGCGAGCGCGCGGTGTCACGCAGGGCGACCGCGGCACCATCGGGATCGAGGCCGAGCAGACTCGCGACGCGCGAGAACGGGAAGTCGGGACGATCGAGCGCTCCAGGCGCGGGAAGCGGGCGGTCGGACTCGTCGGTCATGCTCCGACGCTATCGTGCCGCCCGGTCAGCCCTCGCGGAGCACGTCGAGGGCGTGCTGGAGGTCCTCCGGGTACTGCGAGGTGAACGTGACCCGGCTCCCGCGCGTGGGGTGCACGAAGGAGAGCTCCATCGCGTGCAGCCATTGGCGTACCAGACCGAGCCGGGTCGCGAACGTCGGATCGGCGCCGTAGAGCGGGTCGCCCGCGAGCGGATGACGCATCGCCGCGAGGTGCACCCGGATCTGATGGGTGCGCCCGGTCTCGAGCTTGACGCGCAGCAGGTCGGCGCCCGGCAGCTCTTCGATCGTCTCGTAGTGCGTGACGGCGTGCTTGCCGGTGCTCATCACGGCGTACTTGTAGTCGTGGTGCGGCGACCGGCCGATCGCGGCGTCGATCGTGCCCGACCGTGGGTCGAGGTGCCCCTGAGCCAGCGCGTGGTAGACCTTGTCGACGCGACGCGAGCTGAACGCCTCCTTGAGCACGGGGTAGGCGCGCTCGGACTTCGCGACGACCATGAGACCGCTCGTGCCGACGTCGAGCCGCGAGACGACGCCGCGACGCTCGGGTGGCCCGCCGGCCGTGATCCGCACGCCCGCGGCGGCGAGATGCCCCAGCACGGTGGGGCCGTCCCAGCCGGCGCTCGGGTGCGCCGCGACGCCCACGGGCTTGTCGACCACGATGATGTCCTCGTCCTCGTGGACCAGCCGCATGCCGGACGCGATCAGGGGCCGGACCTCGACCGCCGGGCGCTCGGACGGGATCTCGACGGTCAGCATCATGCCGGGCTCGAGACGGGTCGAGCGTGCCGGCATCTGGCCGTCGAGGTCGACACCGCCGTTCATCACGAGATCCGCCGCGCGCGTGCGGGAGAGCCCGAACAGGCGCGCGATGCCGACGTCGACCCGCTCCCCCGCGAGTCCGTCCGGGACCGGGACCGTGCGCACGTCGCTCACGGGCGCCGCTCCGCTGCGGTGCCGATCCCCCGGCCGTCCGCCGCACCCGGCTCGTCGGCGACGCGACGCTCGTCCGCAGCCCCACGATCCGTCTCACCGGCCGACCCCGCGCCGTCCGCGACGGCGCCGTCCTCGCGATCGCTCGCCGGCGGGTCGGCCACCACCCCGAGCACCCCCAGCAGGACGATGAGCACGGCGCCGACCACGACCGCCATGTCGGCGACGTTGAACACGGGCCAGTGCGGGAGCTCGATGAAGTCGACGACCTCGCCGTGAAACGGGCTGGGGGCGCGCAGGATGCGGTCGTGGATGTTGCCGAGCGCCCCGCCGACGATGCAGCCGAGCGCGATCGCCCACGGCACCGAACGCACCGAGCGCACGACGTACACGAGGGCGCCGATGCAGATGGCGATCTGCACGAGGGTGACGACGGGCGTGATGCCCGATCCCATGCCCCAGGCCGCGCCGGAGTTGTACAGCAGGCGGAACTGGAGCAGCTCACCGACGACCGCGCGCGGCTCGAGCGCGACGAGGGAGGTCTCGGCCCAGTGCTTGGAGAGCTGGTCGAGGGCGACGATGACCGCGGCGAGGGCGACGACCGCGACGACCGCGACCGTGCGGGAGATGCCGGCGCGCTGGACGCGGCGAACGCCGGACGCGTCGCGTCCGGCGTTCGCCGCGGAAGAGGGAGTCGGGCTCACAGGCCGAAGGTCGCCTGCTGGTCCTGGGTGTCGCTCGTGTCGAGCTCGCGCAGCTGATTCTCGAGGTAGTTGCGCAGGCGGTTGCGGTAGTCGCGCTCGAAGGTCCGCAGACCGTCGATCGACTTCTCGAGATCGGCCTTCTGCGTCTCGAGGGCCTCGAGGGTCGAACGGGACTTCTCCTCGGCCTCGCCGATGATGCGACGGGACTCGGCGTTGGCCTCGGAGACGAGGCGGTCGCGCTCCTCCTCGCCGTTGCGCACGTGCTCGTCGTGCAGGCGGTTCGCGAGCGCGATGATGCCGGCGGCATCGGCCGACACCGACGACTCGGGGGCCGGGGCGGGAGCCTCGACGGTCTCGACGACCTCGGTCTCCTCGTCCTCGACCGGCTCGCTCTCGACGGCGGCCTCGGGTGCCTCGTCCGCGGCCCCCTCGGAGACGACCGCGGGGGCGCCCTCGCCCGACTCGAGCTCGGCGATGCGGTTCCGGGCCGCCTCGAGCTCCTGGGTCAGGCGGGCGTTCTCGTCGATGAGCTCCTGGAGGCGCGGCATGACGTCGTTGTCGAGGTAGTTGTCCACCTCGTCCATGTCATAGCCTTCGGAGAACCGCACCGGAGTGAACCGCTTGTTCTGCAGATCCTCGGGCATGAGTGCCATGGGTCACCTTCTCGTCTGGGTGGTGGAGTCGTCCGACTCCGGTTCAGCAGGTCCAGGGTAGCCGAATCCTCCGGCAAGTCCCGCACACGCCGAGGGCCGGAACCGGGACGCCCCTCTCGGACCGTGAGGGTCCGGTCCGCGCGCCGGGACCGGACCATCGGCGGACCGTTCAGTACGCGAGGCGCGCGAGGATGCCGAGCACGATCCAGCCGGCGATCAGCAGGATGAGCATGCTGAGGTCGAGCATCATCCCCCCCAGTCGCAGGGGCGGGATGAGGCGTCGCAGGGTCCGTACGGGGGGATCGGTCAGGGTGTAGACGATCTCGAACAGCAGCAGCACGGGGCCGCGTGGCCGATAGGAGCGGGCGAAGCTCTGGATCCAGTCGATGACGAGGCGCGCGAGGAGCACCATCAGGTACAGCCAGAGGACGAGGTACAGGACCCCGAAGACGATCTGCACGAGCGAACCGGCCTCAGCTCTGGTTGTAGAAGCTGCCCTCGTCGGCGGAGCTGTCGCCGTCCACCTCGACGAACTCGGGGCTGAGCAGGAAGACCTTGGAGGTGATGCGCTCGATGTCGCCACGCAGACCGAAGATGAGGCCGGCGCAGAAGTCGACCATGCGCTTGGCGTCGCCGTCCTGCATGTCCGACAGGTTCACGATCACGGGGACGCCCTCGCGGAAGGACTCGCCGATCGCCTTGGCGTCGTTGTAGGCGCGCGGGTGGATCGTCGTGATCCGATGCATGGACTCCTCGGCACCCGCTGCAGCGGGCACGACGCTCGGTCGCTGGCGGATCGGGGTCACCTGGGCCTCCCGTTCATGGTGCTCGGCGACCTCGGTGCGCCGGGCGGGAGCCGCCGCGGTCTCACGACGGTCCGCCTCGTCCTCGTAGTACTCGTCATCGACCTCGTTGGCGAGGCCGAGCGCCACCATCGCGTTGTGCCATGCACCCATGGTCTGATCTCCCGGTTGGGTCGGCCCGAGCGGATGCTCGGGCACTTCATCGAACGTTCGGTCGGCCTCGGGGAAGCGCGGGGAGCGCACGGAAGCCACGGATCGAACGTACCCGAGGCCACCGCCCCGTGCCCGCAATGACACGGCACAGATGACGGGCGTGTCGGATCACCCGCCGCGGATCACACCCGCGAGGCGTCCGGTCCTCTGCTCGCGGCGATACGAGTAGAAGCGCTCGTCCTCGACCGTGCAGGGTGCCTCGGAGAGCACGTGCTCAATCCGCAGCCCGGCGCCGGCGAGCGCGAGGACCGCGCCCGCACGCAGGTCGAGCGAGGGCGTGCCGCGGCGCGTCGTCGCCCCGATGCCGGGGTGCGTGCGCTCGGCCTCGGCGCGCATCGCGGCGGGGACCTCGTAGCACGCCCCGCACACGCTCGGTCCGATCTCGGCGTGCACTCGTCCGGCGTCGGCGCCGAGCTCCTGCATCGCGGCGACGGTGTTCTCGAGGACCCCGGCGAGCAGGCCCGCACGTCCCGCATGGGCGGCGCCGACGACGCCCGTCCCCGGATCGACCAGCAGCACGGGGAGGCAGTCGGCCACCATGATCGCGAGCGCGACGTCCCGGCGCCGGGTCACGAGGGCGTCGGCGGTGCGCACCGGTGCGGCGACCAGCTCGTCGTCCTTCTCGAGGACGACGACCTCGGCCGAGTGGACCTGGTCGACGAACACGACGTCGACCCCCATCGCGGCGCGCAGGCGCTCGCGGTTGGCCGCGACGGCCCCCTCGTCGTCGCCCACGTGCCGGGCGAGGTTGAGGGACGCGTAGGGGGCGCGGGACACGCCACCGTCGCGCGTCGTGAACAGGGCACGGGCCCCGCGAAGTCGCGAGGCCCGTGCCGGCAGATCGGTTCCGCTCATGGACGGCGAGGCGTCACTTGAGGAACGAGGGGAGGTCCAGGTCGTCGTCGTCGTCCGGGCCCTCGGCCTCGAGGCGCGGGGGACGCACGGGCTCGTGACGCTGGGGAGCCTGGGACTCCTCCTGGCGCGGGGCCTCCTCCTGGGCGCCGCCGTCGTACTCCTGGTCCGCCGGATCGGCCTGCGGGTCCTCCTCGACGACGGGGCGCGAGGGGGTGAAGGTCTGCTGGGGAGCGCCCCAGGTGCCGGCGAACGCGCCCGCACCGCCCGAGCGCGAGGCGCCGATGTTCTCCGACGGACGCGAGACGACCGCGGGGCGCGGCTCGGTGCGGCCCGTGCGCGGGGCCTGCTGACCCTGCCCGACGGCGGGGCGCTGCTGCTGGCCGAGGTCCTTGCGCGGCGTCGGGCCGCCGGACTCGAAGCCCGCGGCGATGACCGTCACGCGGACCTCGTCGCCCAGGGCGTCGTCGATGATCGCGCCGAAGATGAGGTTCGCGTCGGGGTGGGCGGCCTCCTGGACCAGGCGGGCGGCCTCGGAGACCTCGTACAGGCCCAGGTCGCTGCCGCCCTGGATCGACAGCAACACGCCGTAGGCGCCGTCGATGCTCGCCTCGAGCAGGGGGCTCGACACGGCGAGCTCGGCCGCCTGCAGCGCGCGGTCGTCGCCGCGCGAGGAGCCGATGCCCATGAGCGCGGAACCCGCGCCCTGCATGACGGACTTGACGTCGGCGAAGTCGAGGTTGATGAGACCCGGGGTGGTGATGAGGTCGGTGATGCCCTGGACGCCGGAGAGCAGCACCTGGTCCGCGGACTTGAAGGCGTCGAGCATCGACACCTGCTTGTCGGCGATCGACAGCAGGCGGTCGTTCGGGATGACGATGAGGGTGTCGACCTCGGTCTGCAGTGCGGCGATGCCGGACTCCGCCTGGGTCGAGCGACGACGGCCCTCGAAGGTGAAGGGCCGGGTCACGACGCCGATGGTGAGCGCGCCGAGGCTGCGGGCGATCTTGGCGACCACGGGCGCACCACCCGTGCCGGTGCCGCCGCCCTCGCCGGCGGTCACGAAGACCATGTCGGCCCCGCGCAGGACCTCCTCGATCTCCTCCGCGTGGTCCTCGGCGGCCTTGCGGCCGACCTCGGGATCGGCGCCCGCGCCGAGACCGCGGGTGAGCTCCTTGCCGACGTCGAGCTTCACGTCGGCGTCCGACATGAGGAGGGCCTGGGCGTCCGTGTTGATGGCGATGAACTCGACACCCTTGAGACCGGACTCGATCATGCGGTTGACGGCGTTGACGCCGCCGCCGCCGACACCGACGACCTTGATGACGGCGAGGTAGTTCTGGGATCCGGCCACGGGTACGTCCTTAGCTCTGAGGGTGCGCTGCTGCTGGTCAGGGGGGCGATCCGGCACCTCGTCCCGAACCCTCGACCTCGACTTGAGGTTCAGACTTCGGGGTGCTGCTCGCCTTCTTCGACGCTATGAGCGGGCCCTGTCGGGCGCAAACACCGCGGCGCGCGTGTCGGCCCGGGCGGGCCCCGCACGGCCCCGCTCCGCCGCCGCGCACCCCGGACGGGAAGCGACGTCCCAGCTCAGAGCGGTGGCCGGGGCTCAGCGGGTGACGGGTGCGCTCGGCGCGGAGACGTCGATCACGGTGCCGGGCTGGGCGAGCAGCGCGGCGGTCACCTCCGCCTTGAGCGCGCCGTCCTTCGCGTCGCCCCACACCAGGGTCTTGGTCTCCCCGTCGTCCGTGGTGATCGCGAGCGTGACGTCCGAGGCGGTCGTCGCCGTGATCGCCGTGACGCGCCCGCGCAGGTCCTCGGGCAGGGAGGCGAGCACGTCGAGCATCGCGGAGGTCGCGGCGCCGTGGTCGGCGGCTCCCTCGCCGACCTGGAGCGACACGAGGTCGTGGTCCGTGCCCGCCGCGTCGGGCAGGGCCTTCCCGTCGGCGTCGACGATCACGGTGGTGCCGGCGGCGTCCGTGACGATGGCGAGCGGAAGGCGCTCGGTGACGATGACGTGCATGCCGTCGGGCCACTGCCGCTCGACGCTCGCGGACTTCACGCCGGGGACCTTCTCGACGGCGGCCTCGAGGTCGGAGGTGGGCAGGAGCAGCTCGCTCGTACCCTGGGCGCTCGTGACCGCGCGATCGACCTCTCCCTCGTCCACGTAGCTGATGCCGCTCACCGAGGTCTTCTGGACCTCGAAGGCGGGCAGGGTCAGCACCGCGACGAGGGCGGCGACGAGCAGGGCGAGGATCGCGATCCCCGTGATCGCGAGGGTGCGCCGGCGGCGGCGCCAGGGCCGCGGCCGGACCAGGTCGCGGAAGCGGTCGGCGGCGTGGACGACGGCGCCGCGCCCCCGCTCGGAGGGGTCGGCGGCGGTCTCGGGCACGGGCCGCTCGTCCCGCGTCGCGACCGCGACGGAGCCCGGACGGGCGTCCTCGCGGGCCCCGGTGCGCCCCGTGGTGGGACGGGCGGGAGCCCGACGGCCGGCGGCGCGGCGCAGCGCGTCACCCTCGGTGCGGGCGGTCGTGCGCCGTGCCGAACCCGGCTCGGCTGTCGCGCTGGCGGCGCGCTCGGAGCCGCGGGCCGGGGTGCGCTCCGAGGAAGGCTCCGCGGCGCGCCCACGCTGCTCCTCCGGCGCGCCGTC
>DAMDHZ010000012.1:0-42343 GCA_032101665.1 Brachybacterium sp.
ATGAACCTGATCGAGCAGAAGCTCACCGATCAGGGCGTGCAGTTCGGTGGTGCGATCGTGCCGCTGGACCGTTCGACCCTGTCGGACACCAACGAGTCCGCCGTCACCGTCGGCGTGCGTCCCGAGGACCTCGACATCGCCGACACCGGTGAGGGTCTCGCCGTCGAGGTCGACGTGGTCGAGGAGCTCGGCGCCGACGCGTACGTCTACGGCCGCCTCGCCGGCTCGGACCCGAACGCGAAGCCGGTCATCGCGCGCGTCGACGGCCGCCGCCCCCCGATGAAGGGTGAGACGGTGCACTTCCGTCCCAAGGAGGGCCACGTGCACCTGTTCGACGTCAAGACGGGTGCCCGCCTGGGCGACTGACCTCCCGTTCGACGACGGGCGCACGGCTTCGGCCGTGCGCCCGTCGCGCATGTCCGGGCCACCGAGGTGCACGGCCCGGCAGGTTCGTCGTGCGTCACGCCCCCGGGCGTCGCGCCGTGCCGCACCCGTGGGGGACAATGGCTCCATGGCACCCCTGGAGATCACGGCATCGCGTCCTGACCCAGCGCTGCTGGATCTTCCCTGGGCCAGTCCTCTCGAGGAGTGGCCCACGAGCATCCTGGCCGCGCTCCCCCGCGGCATCTCCCGCCACGTGGTCCGTTTCGTCCGGCTCTCCGGCAAGGTGCTCGCCATCAAGGAGATCGACGAGCGCCTGGCCCGGCGCGAGTACGAGATGCTGCGCATCCTGGGCAAGATGGGGACGCCCGCCGTCGAGCCGTACGGCGTCATCACCCATCGCCGCGCCGCCGACGACACCCCCCTCGACGCCGCGCTCATCACGCGGCATCTCCAGTTCTCCCTGCCCTACCGCGCCGTGTTCAGTCAGCTCTCGCGCGCCGACACCGCCCGCCGACTGATCGACGCGCTCGCCGTCCTCCTGGTCCGGCTGCATCTCGAGGGCTTCTACTGGGGGGATGTCTCGCTGTCGAACACCCTGTTCCGGCGTGATGCGGGCGAGTTCGCCGCCTACCTTGTGGACGTCGAGACCGGGACCTTCCACGACCGCCTCTCGGACGGCCAGCGCGACACCGATCTCGACATCGCACGCACCAACATCATCGGCGAGATCATGGACCTCCAGGCCGGCGAGCTGATGGACGAGGACGCCGACGCGATCGAGATCGGCGACGTCCTGCTCGAGCGCTACGACGAGCTGTGGTCCGCGCTGACGGGCCGCGAGAGCTTCTCGGCCGAGGAGAAGTGGCGCATGTCCGAGCGCATCGAGCACCTCAACGAACTCGGCTTCGACGTGGGCGAGCTCGATCTGACCACCGATCTCGACGGCACCACCGTCTCGATCCAGCCCAAGGTCGTCGACGCCGGCCACCACATGCGGCGCTTGCTGCGCCTGACCGGCATCGACGCGCAGGAGAACCAGGCGCGCCGCCTCCTCAACGACCTCGACCAGTACCGTGCGGTCACCGACCAGCAGGGCGAGGACGAGGAGTTCGTCGCGATGGAGTGGGTCCAGGGCCAGTACGAGCCCGTGGTGCGCGCGATCCCGCGCTCGATGCGCTCCAAGCTCGAGGCCCCCGAGTTCTACCACGAGATCCTCGAGCACAAGTGGTACCTGTCGCAGAAGGCTGGTCGTGACGTCTCGATGGACGAGGCGGTGCAGGACTACATCCTCACCCAGCTGCCCCATCGCCGCGACGAGAAGTCCCTGATCGCCTCCGAGACCTCCGCGATCCCCGCCGTCGAGCCCTGAGCGTGCCGTCGCGGTGTCGCCTGGGGCGACCCCGCGACTGCACGCTCAGGCGATGCCCTCAGCAGCGCGGCGGCCGGCGATCTCGTACAGCGCGATCGAGGTGGCGACCGACGCGTTGAGCGACTCGGTCGCCTCGGCCATCGGGATCGACACGATCTGGTCGCACGTCTCGCGGGTCAGGCGGGACAGTCCCTTGCCCTCGGCGCCGACCACGAGCACGACGGGCTCCGAGCCGAGAGCGACCTGGCGCGAGCTGACGTCACCGTCGGCATCGAGGCCGAGCGCGAAGAGGCCCGCGGACTTGAGATCGGCGAGGGTGCGGTTCAGGTTGGTCACCTGCGCCACGCGGACCCGTCCGGCGGCACCCGCGGCGACCTTCCACACGCTCGCGGTCATCGACACGCTGCGACGCTCGGGCAGGATCACGCCGTGGGCCCCGAAGGCGCCGGCGCTCCGCAGGATCGCCCCGAGGTTGCGCGGGTCCGTGATCGAGTCGAGCGCGATCAGCAGGGGCGGCTCGAACGCGTCGGCCGCGATCCCCAGCAGCTCGTCGACGTCGGCGTACTCGTACGGTGGGATCGTGAGCGCGACCCCCTGGTGCACGGCCCCGTCCGTCATCCGGTCGAGGTCGGCGCGCGTGGTCTCGGCGACCGGCAGCGACCGGGTCGCGGCGAGCCGCAGGATCTCGCGGATCCGCTCGTCGGCGTCGATGCGGTGCATGAGGGTCACCCCGGTCGCGGGCACGTCCTCGCGCAGCGCCTCGAGCACCGCGTTGCGCCCGGCCACCTGATCGGATCCGCCGGTGCGCCCGGCGCCACGCCGGTCGTGGCCGCCGGAGCGGGGGCCGCTGCGGCCCGGGGCGTTCGCCGAACCCGACTTCGCATACTTCTTGTGGGCGGGGCGGTCCTCGGCGCGCGGGGTCGGTCCCTTGCCCTCGAGCCCTCGCCGACGCACACCGCCGGATCCGACGGTCGCGCCCTTCTTGCCCTTGCGGACCGCTCCTCGGCGGCCTCCGTTGCCTGCCACGTCAATTCCCTCCGGTGGTGGTCTCGATGGTCCAGTCGGCGCCTTCGCGCCCGTCCTCGACCCGGATGCCTGCGTTCGCGAGGGTGTCGCGGATCGCGTCGGCACGCGCCCAGTCCTTGGCCGCCCGTGCCTCGGCGCGCTCGGCCAGCCGGGAGCGGACGAGCGCGTCGAGCGCCGCGTGTTCGGCGTTCGCGGCACCGCCGGCGCTCGCGGCCCCGTCGGCGTCCCAGTGCGGGTCGAGCGGGTCGAGCCCGAGCACGTCGAGCATGCCGCGCAGGGCGGCGAGCAGGGGCCCAGCCGCGGCCGCGTCACTCGCGCCGATGGCCGTGTTGAGCTGGGACTGGGTGCGGTGGGCCACGGCGAGCGCCTCGGGCACCGACAGGTCGTCGTCCATCGCGGCGACGAAGGCGTCGGGCAGCTCGACGTCGGCGACCGGGCCGCGTCCCGTCTCACCCACGAGGCGCAGGGCGCGGCGGACGGTCTGGACGAAGCGCTCCCACACCACCTCCGCCTCGGCCGTGGTGGTGGCGTTGTACTCGACGACGGCGCGGTAGTGCCCGCCCGCGAGTGCGAGCCGCACGGCGGGCGCCGGATGCGCGGCGAGGGCGTCGGCCGCCGTCACGAAGTTGTGGAGGCTCTTACCCATCTTGAGCCCGTCCACGGTGAGCACGCCGGGATGCATCCAGCGTCGCGCGAAGCCGTAGCCGGCCGCATGGGACTGCGCCTGCTCGTTCTCGTGGTGCGGGAAGCGCAGGTCGAGGCCACCGGCGTGGATGTCGAAGGTCTCGCCGAGGTACTTGCGGATCATCGCGGAGCACTCGAGGTGCCAGCCCGGCCGGCCGCGCCCGAAGGGGGTGTCCCACGCGGCGGTGTCGGGCTCGGTGTCCTTGGCGCGCTTCCACAGCGCGAAGTCGCGCACGTCGCGCTTGCCGGGCTCGGGGCTCTCCCCTGCGTCCTGCATGTCCTCGAGGCTCTGGCGGGTGAGCGCGCCGTACTCGGGCAGCGAGCGCACGTCGAAGTAGACGCTGCCCTGCCCGTCGGCGTAGGCGTGGCCGCGCTCGATGAGCCGCTGCATGAACGCGATCATCTCGGGGACGTGCCCGGTGGCGCGGGGCTCGTAGGTGGGTCGCCGGGCGCCGAGACGGTCGAGGACGTCGTGGAACTGCCGCTCGAAGCGCAGGGACCAGGCCCACCACGGGACGTCGGCCTCGGCCGACAGCGCGAGGATCTTGTCGTCGATGTCCGTCACGTTGCGCACGTGGGTGACGGCGTGGCCGGAGCGCTCGAGCCACCGCACGAGGATGTCCACCGACAGGAAGGTGCGCAGGTGCCCCAGGTGCGGCGCCCCCTGGGTGGTGGGTCCGCACACGTACAGCGAGACCTCGCCCTCGCGCACGGGGCGCAGCTCGGAGGTCTCGCGGGTCGCGGAATCGTACAGTCGCAGGCTCACGTCACCAGGGTACGTGCCCCCGGGACGCGCCGAGGCCCCGCCGTCCGCGGGAGCGGGCGACGGGGCCTCGGGGAGTCCCCGGTCTCGAGGGTCATTCCGAGCGGGCGCTGACCTGCTTGCCGTAGAGCTCCTCGAAGGTGTCGTCGTAGCTGACGGGCGTCGCGTGGCGCTTGCCCTGCACGGCGTCGACGGCGCCCTTGGCGGTCTCGATCGTCACCTCGGGGGCGCGCAGCTTCTTGACGTAGGCGAAGGCGACGAGGCCCGCGATCGCGGCGAGCACGATGAACACGCCCGCGACGATCAGGAACGACGCCCAGGCCGGCAGGCCGAGCGCGGTGAGCCCCTCGGCGAAGAAGAACAGCAGCATCACCCACGCCGAGAGCAGCAGGAACAGCACCACGGCCGCACAGGCGGCGATGATGCCGACCTTGATCCCCAGCGCGGTGAGCTCCTTCTTGGCGATGTCGACCTCGTGGTGGACGACACCGACGAGCTCGTCCTTGATGGACGCGACGAGCTCACCGATGGACCGCTGCGTGGGCGGCGTGCTCGGATCGTTCGTGGTGTTGATCATGCTCGGCACCCTATACCAGCCAGACCGGTCTCAATCCACGTGGACACGGCGCCGCTTGGGCTCGTCGTGGCGCGGCGGCGAGGAGGTCGAGCGGCGGGCGACGAGGCTCGGGGCGACGGCCACGTCGCGCGCGTCGGTCTCGAGCCCGCCGATCCGCTCGACGAGGAACTGGGCGGCGAGCCCTCCCATCCGCTCGGCGTTGGGATCCACGCTCGTGAGGTTGACGAAGCTCGTCGCACCCAGGGAGGTGTTGCCGTAACCGGCGACCGCGAGCCGCGTGGGCACGTCGTAGTCGGCATCGTGCGCGGCCGACAGCACGCCCATCGCGGAAGGGTCGTTGACGCACGTGATGGCGGTGGGGACGGTCGAGCCCCGCAGCAGCATCGAACCGGCGGTCTCTCCGACGGTCTCGGTGAAGTCACCCGGCTCGACCCGGGCGTTGGACTCGAGGCCGTGGCGGGCCATCGCGGCCCGGAACGCGTCGGCGCGCTCCCGGGCGACGGCGGAGCCGACGCCGCCGACGTGGGCGATCTCGGTGTGGCCGAGGGAGACCAGGTGGTCGACGAGCAGGCCCTGACCCATCACGTCGTCGATGCGGACCGTGTCGAAGCGGCCCGTGAGGCTCGCCGAGCAGCCGATCCCGACGAGCGGCCTGTCTCCTGTGGCCTCGAGGGCGTTCTCGAGGTCGGCGAGGTCGGAGATCATGAGGAAGCCGTCGACGCCGAGGTCGAGCAGCGACGTGATGACCTCGGTGTCCGCGGCGACGGGGTACTCGGGGAGGCGTCGCCGGGTGGGCACCACGACGGCGGTCCGGCCCGTCGCGGCCAGCTCGATGCGGATCGAGCGGACGAGGTCGGAGATCCAGGTGTTGCGCATCGTGTTGACGAGCACGGCGACGACCCCGTTGGCGTGGCCGGTCTCGGCGGACACGTCGTCCAGAGGGTAGTCCAGACGCTCCGCGGCCTCCCGCACGTGCTGGGCCAGGCGCGGCTTGATGTCATCGGAGCCCCGCAGGGCGCGCAGTGCGACCGCGCTCGAGATGCCCAGGGAGTTGGCGACGTCGCGCAGCGTCCCCCGGCCGCGGCCGGGCTCCGCCGCGATCTCGGCGGCGACGTGGTCGACCTGCTCGACGACCTGATCGGTGGACCCGGTCGCGCCGCTCTCGTCGCTGCGGGGGTCGATGCGTCCGTCACCGGACGGGCTGGATGCGTCGTTGCTCATGGGCACCATTGAACCGCATGCCGTACGCACCCGGCGTCGCGGTCCGGGGGTTATCCCCCGCTCAGGTGTACGGACCACCGCCTGGGGACGACCTGGGCCACGCCCGTACGCTCACAGCATGACAGCCACGACCACGGGATCTCCCGACGTCTCACGCGCCGCCGATGCGTCCGTCCGGCGCTCCCCGCGCGCCTCGCGCCACGGGCTCGCCGGTGCCGCGAGCGTCCTCGTCTCCGGCCTCCTGGCACTCACCTGGGGCGTCGTGAGCGTCACCCTGCTCGTGACCGGCATCTCGAGCCTGCTCGCCCTCGGCCTCGGCGCCCTCCTGCTCGTCGTGTGGGTGCTCGCGATGCGGGTCGCCGCGTCCTTCGAGCGCCGTCGCGCCCGCGCCGCCCATGGCATCGACGTCGTGGTCCCCTCCCGCCGGGTCTCCACCCGGGGAGGTTTCGCCGGCTGGCTGCACACCCTGTGGCTCGATGTGACGTCGTGGCCCTTCTGGCGCTCGACCCTGCACCATCACGCCGTGATGCTCGTCGGGCTGCTCTTCAGCTCGCTGTTCTGGGCCGCCCTCATGACCGCCTACGTCCTGTGCGAGGCGGCGGCACGCGGGATCGACGCCGTCTTCTTCGGCACCCACCCCGGCGCGCTCGGTCTGGTCGGCGCGGCGGTGCTGCTGGTCCTGTTCGCCGTCGGCGCGCTCGCGGTCGGGACCGTCTCCGAACGGGGGCTGGACCGCGTGATGCTCCCGAGCGGCGAGGATGCGCTGCGCGAGGAGGTCGCCGAGCTCACCGAGCAGCGCCGTGGCGCGGTGGACGCCGCGGAGGCCGAGCGCCTGCGCATCGAGAGAGACCTCCATGACGGCGTGCAGCCCCGGCTCGTGGCGCTGGCCATGACCCTCGGGATGGCGCGCCCCAAGATCGCGACCGACCCCGCGCGGGCCGAGCAGCTCGTGGGCGAGGCCCACGAGGAGTCCAAGGCGATCATCACCGAGCTGCGCCAGCTCGCCCGCGGGATCCACCCCGCGGTGCTGACCGACCGGGGGCTCGACGCGGCCCTGTCCGCGCTCGCCGCCCGCTCCCCCATCCCTGTCGACCTCCGTGTCCATCTGGCCGCGCGGCCCGGGCGCGAGGCCGAGGCCGTCGCCTACTTCGTCGTCTCCGAGGCGTTGACCAACATCGCCAAGCACTCCGGAGCGAACCATGCGCGCGTCGACGTCCGCGGCGATGCGCGCACCCTCGCGCTCATGGTCGAGGACGACGGCGTGGGCGGCGCGGACGTCCGCCGCGACGGCGTCTCGACCGGCCTCGCGGGACTGACCGACCGGGTGCGCGCGACCGGCGGGCGGCTCGACATCATGAGCGCTCCCGGCCACGGCACGCGCCTGTCCGCCACGATCCCCCTGACCGATCCCCGGAAGGACGACGCCCGATGACCACCACCCCCTCCCAGCCCGCACCGCCCGAGCGCCTGCGGATCGTCCTCGCGGAGGACTCGGTGCTCCTGCGCGCCGGTCTCGAGCGCCTGCTCGTCGACGGCGGCCACGAGGTCGTCGCCGCCGTGGGCGATGCGACCGGTCTGCTCGACGCCGTCACCCGGCACGCCCCCGACCTCGCGATCGTCGACGTGCGCATGCCCCCCACGTTCACCGACGAGGGCATCCGGGCCGCGATGCTCATCCGCAGCCAGGACCCCGGCGTCGCCCTGCTCGTGCTCTCCCAGTACGTCGAGGAGCGGTACGCCTCCGAGCTGATCGCGGACTCGACCGGCTCCCTGGGCTACGTGCTCAAGGACCGCGTCGCGGACGTCGAGGCGTTCCTCGAGGTCGTCGCCGCCGTCGGCCGAGGCGGGACCGCGCTCGACCCCGAGGTGGTCCAGCAGATCCTGGTGCGCTCGCGCCGGCGGGCGACGCTCGAGCGCCTCACCCCGCGCGAACGCGAGGTGCTCGAGCTCATGGCCCAGGGCCGCTCGAACACGGCGATCGCCCGCGCACTGTTCGTCTCGCCCGGGAGCGTCGAGAAGCACATCTCCTCGCTGCTGGCCAAGCTCGATCTCGCTCCCGAGGACGGCGAGAACCGCCGTGTCATGGCCGTGCTGCGCTATCTCGAATCGGAGGAACGATGACCACCACCACCCCCACCCCCGCTCCGCCGGCCCGCGCGACCGTCCCCTCCCATCCCGTGCCGCCGTCGGACGGGGGCGACCGCACCTGGCGCGTGGTCCTCCTGCTGATCGCGGCCTCCATGGTGGTCCTCACCCTCGGCGGGCTGCTGACCGGCTCGATCCTCGCGGCCAGGAGCTGGGGCTCGTACACCGACGTCCCGGCCACCCAGTCCTTCGGGCGGCCCGACCGGCTCGCCGTCACGAGCGACCTGGGCGACGTGACGGTCCGCACGAGCGCCGACGCGAGCGAGGTCACCGTGCGCCTGTACGACAGCTCCTCCGGTGCGAGCGCCGTGGGCGACGGGACCGCCCGTGCCCGCGTGACGACGGGCCACGGCGCCGACGGCACCACGGTCGACGTCTCCCAGCCCGGCTCGATCGGCCTCGGGCCCTGGGACGATGCGACCGACAGCCTCGAGCTGACCGTGCCCGCCGACCTCGCCGCCACGATGGACCTCTCCGTCGGCGCCGACGTCGGGGACCTCGCCGTCACGGGCTCCTACGGGTCGCTCGCCGTGCACGGCTCGACCGGCGACGTCCAGCTGTCGGGCGTGGCGACCACTGGTCCGCTCCAGGTCAGCTCGAGCATCGGCGACATCCGTGTGCTGCTCGACGAGGGCGCGGCCCCGCAACGGATCCAGGTCACCGCGGACACGGGCGACGTGCAGGTGTCCGTGCCCGGTGACACGCCCTACCTGGTGGATGCGTCGGCCGACCTCGGCGAGGTGCGGGTCGACCCCGGGCTCTCCTCGCCCGGGGCCGCGCCGATCGTCGTCCGGTCCGACCTCGGGGACGTGACCGTCACCCGCTGACGGGCCGTCCCCTCACCGCTTGCCGGACAGGCCCTGCTGGATGAGGTCCATCACCGAGGTGTCCGCGAGGGTCTGGGTGTCGCCCACCTGCCGGTTCTCGGCGACGTCGCGCAGCAGACGGCGCATGATCTTGCCCGAGCGGGTCTTGGGCAGCTCCGTCACGAGCAGCACCTTCTGGGGGCGGGCGATCGGACCGATCTCCTTGCCCACGTGCTGGCGCAGGGTCTCGGCGGCCTTCTCCTCACCGCCCGCGGCCTCGACCTCCTCGGCCGCCGAGGACCGCAGGATCACGAACGCCACGACGGCCTGGCCGGTGGTCTCGTCGGCGGCGCCCACGACGGCGGACTCCGCGACCCACGGGTGGGACACGAGCGCCGACTCGATCTCGGTCGTCGACAGACGGTGCCCCGAGACGTTCATGACGTCGTCGACGCGACCCAGCAGCCAGATGTCGCCGTCCTCGTCCTTACGGGCGCCATCGCCGGCGAAGTACATGCCCGGGAAGCGCGACCAGTAGGTGTCGATGAAGCGCTGGTCGTCACCCCAGATGCCGCGCAGCATCGAGGGCCACGGCTCGGTCAGCACGAGGTATCCGCCCTGCCCGTCCTGGACGCTCTGGCCGGCGTCGCTCAGCACGTCCGCGCTGATGCCGGGCAGCGGCACCTGCGCGGAGCCGGGTTTGGTGGCGGTGATGCCGGGCAGCGGGGAGATCATGATCGCGCCCGTCTCGGTCTGCCACCAGGTGTCGACGATGGGAGCCGTGCCTCCACCGATCACGCGGCGGTACCACTCCCAGGCCTCGGGGTTGATGGACTCGCCGACGCTGCCCAGCAGGCGGATGGAGGACAGGTCGAAGCGGGCGGGGATGTCCTCGCCCCACTTCATGGCGGTGCGGATCGCGGTGGGCGCCGCGTAGAAGATCGAGACCTTGTACTTCTCGACGATCTCCCACCAGCGTCCCTGGTGCGGGGTGTCGGGAGTGGACTCGTAGATCACCTGGGTCGCCCGGTTCACGAGGGGCCCGTAGGTCACGTAGGTGTGCCCGGTGACCCAGCCGACGTCGGCCGTGCACCAGTAGACGTCGGTGCCGGGCTTGAGGTCGAACACGTTGCGATGGGTGTAGGAGGCCTGCACCAGGTAACCACCGGTCGTGTGGACGATGCCCTTGGGCTTCCCGGTGGTGCCCGAGGTGTAGAGGATGAACAGCGGGTGCTCGGCGTCGACCCAGACCGGCTCGTGCTCGGTCGAGGCGTTCTCGCGGGCCTCGTGCCACCACACGTCGCGATCCTCGGTCCACTCGATGTCGGCCCCGGTGCGGCGCACCACGAGCACGTGGCGCACGGACGCGGCACCACCGGCGAGGGCCTCGTCGACGGCCGGTTTGAGCGGGAGGACGCGGCCCTTGCGGAACTGGCCGTCGGCGGTGATGACCGCGGTCGCCTCGGCGTCCTCGATGCGCGACCGCAGGGCGTCCGAGGAGAAGCCGCCGAAGACGACCGAGTGGGTCGCGCCGATGCGGGCGCACGCGAGCATCGCGATCACGGCCTCGGGGATCATCGGCATGTAGATCGCGACCCGGTCGCCCGTGGCGACGCCGAGCTCGAGGAGGACGTTGGCCATGCGTGAGGTCTCGTCCTTGAGGTCCGCGTACGTGTAGGTGGCGTCGGAGCCGTCCTCGTACTCGACGAGCAGCGCCGCCTGGTTCCCGTGGCCCGACGCGACGTGGCGGTCGACGGCGTTGTAGCACGCGTTGAGCTTTCCGTCGGCGAACCAGCGGGCGAACGGCGGGTTCGAGAAGTCGAGCACCTCGGTGGGCGTCTTCTTCCACGACAGCAGCCCGGCCCGGTCCTTCCAGAACCCGAGGCGGTCACGCTCGGCCTCGCGGTAGAGCGAGGGGCGGGCGTTGGCGTTCTGCACGAAGTCCGAGGGCGGCGGGTAGCTCGTGGACTCGTGGGACAGACTGTCGATACCGGCGCCGGTATCAGCGTTCATGGTGGCTCCTCAGCAGTCGGGGCTCCGGCACCCGCCGGGGCCGCGGGGATCGGCCTCACCGTATCGCAAGGAGACCCAGACCACAGAGGAGGGGGCCTTCCCGTCGGCTCCGGGCACCGTCCGCAGTCACGCCGCGGGCCCGATCGCGCGGGCCCGTGCTCGCGGACTACCGTCGGAGCCATGACCGTCACCGCCGCCGACGACCCCCGCTCCGAGACACCGGTCCCGTCCCGTCTGCTCTCCCCGACCACGCTGCGCCAGGTGCATCTGCGCAACCGGATCTGGCTCGCGCCGATGTGCCAGTACTCGGTGACCGAGCGCGACGGGGTGCCGACGGACTGGCATCTCGTGCACCTCGGCGCTCGGGCGGCGGGAGGGTTCGGGCTCGTCGTCACGGAGGCCACGGCCGTGAGCCCCGAGGGTCGGATCAGCCCCCAGGACACCGGGCTCTGGAACGACGACCAGGTAGCCGCGTGGCAGCGGATCACCCGCTTCTGCCGGGAGCAGGGTGCCGCGACGGCCGTGCAGCTCGCCCACGCGGGGCGCAAGGCCTCGACGTGGCCCTCCCTGCCCCGCTACCGGCGCCACCACGGCACGATCCCCGAGCTGTCGGGCGGCTGGCGCACGGTGGGTCCCGCCGAGGAGCCGTTCCCGGGCCTGGCCGCCCCCGAGGCGATGACGACCGCGCAGATCCACGGCGTCGTCGAGGACTTCGCGGCTGCGGCCGGTCGCGCCGTCGCGGCCGGCTTCGACGCGATCGAGCTGCACTTCGCGCACGGCTACCTGGTCCACGAGTTCTTGAGTCCGCTGGTGAACACGCGCGAGGACGAGTATGGGGCGGGCGGCGAGGGGCGCCGGCGCCTCGCGCGCGAGATCGCCCTCGCGGTGCGGGAGGCGATCGGCGAGACCATGCCCCTCATCGCGCGGATCAGCGCGACCGACTGGATCGGCGGCGGCTGGGACGTCGACCAGTCGTGCGAGCTCGCGCTCGAGCTCAAGGAGCTGGGCGTCGACGCGCTGCACGTCTCGACGGGCGGAGCCGTGGTCGCCGACATCGCGAGCGGACCCGACTACCAGGTGGGCTTCGCGCGCGAGATCCGGGAGCGCGCGGGCGTGCCCGTCGCCGCGGTGGGGCTCATCACCGATCCCGCGGGCGCCGAGCGGGTCCTCAGGGACGGGTCGGCGGACTTCGTCGCGATCGGACGGGCCGCGCTGCGCGAGCCGTCCTGGCCTCAGCGGGCCGCCCACGAGCTCGGCGCCGACCCGAGGCCGCTGTACCCGGGCCCCTATGCGCGCGGGGCATGGTGACGGCCGCCGCGCGGTGACGCGCGGGGCGGCTCAGCACTCGGGCAGCGACACCGGCACCGCGGTCACGGCGAGGCCGCCCATCGCGGTCTCCTTGTAGCGCTCGGACATGTCCTTGCCGGTCTGGCGCATCGTCTCGATCACGGTGTCGAGCGACACGAAGTGCTCGCCGTTGCCCCGCAGCGCGAAGCGAGCCGCGGTGATCGCCTTGACCGATGCCATCGCGTTGCGCTCGATGCAGGGCACCTGCACGAGCCCGCCGACCGGGTCGCAGGTGAGGCCGAGGTTGTGCTCCATCGCGATCTCGGCGGCGTTCTCGACCTGTCGAGGCTTGCCGCCCATGACCTCGGCGAGCCCGGCCGCGGCCATCGAGCAGGCCGAGCCGACCTCGCCCTGGCAGCCCACCTCGGCGCCCGAGATCGACGCGTTCTCCTTGTACAGCGACCCGACCGCGGCGGCCGTCAGCAGGAAGCGCACGGCGACCTCGTCGGGATCGGTGTCGCTCAGATAGCTCGTCGCGAAGTACAGCACGGCGGGGATGATCCCCGCCGCCCCGTTGGTGGGAGCGGTGACGACGCGACCGCCCGCGGCGTTCTCCTCGTTGACGGCGAGCGCGGCGAGCGAGACCCACTCGTGGGCGTTCATCGCCAGGCGCCGGGGGTCCTCGGCCTCGAGGGACTCACGCCAGGAGCTCGCCCGGCGCTTGACGTCGAGACCGCCCGGGAGGGTGCCCGGTGTGGTCATTCCCCGCTCGATGCACTCGCGCATGGTGTGCCAGATGTGCAGTGCGCCGCGCCGGATCTCCTCGTCGCTGCGCCACTGGCGCTCGCGCAGGAGCATCGCCTCGGACATGGAGATCCCGCGCTCCTCGCACACGGCCAGCAGCTCGGCGCCGGTCGTGAAGATCTTCGTGCCGTGCTCCTCGGAGGCGACCTCGGCCATCGATCGGCCCATATCGGCCTCGTCGACCACGAAGCCGCCGCCGATGGAGAACATGGGACGGCGTACGACCTCGGCGCCCTCGGCGTCGAGTGCGACGAAGGTCATGCCGTTGGAGTGCTGGGGCAGGAACGTGAGGGGGTGCAGCACGATCGTGTCGGGGCGCAGGCTCACGGCACGGCGGCCGTCGAGCATCAGCCCGCCGTGCTCGGCGATCTCGGCGACGCGCTCGCGGCCCGCGACGGGGTCGACGGTCTCGGGGTCGTTGCCCTCGAGGCCCATCACGATCGCGTCCATCGTGCCGTGCCCGCGACCGGTCGCGGCGAGCGAGCCGTACAGGTGGACGGCCACGTCCGCGACCTGCGGCCCGCTCACCGAGTCGTCGAGGATCTCGCGGGCGAAGGTGGCCGCTGCCCGCATGGGGCCCACGGTGTGCGAGCTCGAGGGGCCGATCCCGACCTTGAACAGGTCGAACAGGCTGATGGACATCAGGACCCCTTCGGTCGTCGCGCCGCCCGGGGACGTCCCGACGAGGTGGCCGAGGACTGCGGCCGGCGACGACCGGAACGACGCGGGGCGGTGGGCTCCTCCCACGAGGCGCGCCGCTCCTCGTTCGCACGGCGCTCCTCCGCCTTGCGCGCGCTCGCGCCCGTGGTGCGGCCGATGTCGAGCTTGCGCGGGGCGCCCTTGTACTTGGTCAGGGCGGGGTCGGGCACGGGCTCCCCGGCGGGGGTGCGCCCGCCGAGGGCGCGCAGGGCCTCGGCGTGCTCGTCGTGCACGTCGTCCCACTGCGGCTCGACCTCGGCCTCGCCCAGGATCCGGCGGGTGCGCGCGGTCTGGTGGGGCAGGGCGAGGGTCACGACCGTGCCCGCCGCACCGGCGCGGGCCGTGCGGCCCGAGCGGTGCACGTACTCCTTGACGTCCTCGGCGGGGTCGGCGTGGATCACCATCGACACGTCGTCGATGTGGAGTCCGCGCGCCGCGACGTCGGTCGCGACGAGCGTGTCGAAGGCCCCGGAGCGGAACCCCGCGAGCACGTTGGTGCGCAGGCCCTGCTGCTTGCTGCCGTGCAGGGCCGCGGCGGGGATGCCGACCTCGACGAGCTCGGCGGCCACGCGCTCGGCCCCGAGCTGGGTGCGGGTGAAGACCAGGGTGCGGCCGCGGCGGGCGGCGAGCTGCGCCGTGATCTGGCGCTTGCGCTGCGGGTTGATCGCGAGCACGTGGTGGCGCATGGTCCTCACGGCGGCGGCCACGGGCGTCGTCTCGTGCGTCACGGGGTCCACCAGGAAGCGATCGATGATCTCGTCGACCTGTCCGTCGAGCGTGGCCGAGAAGAGCATCTTCTGGGTTCCCATCTCGATGTGCTGGAGGATCTCGACGATGTCGGACGCGAAGCCGAGATCGGTCATGTGGTCGGCCTCGTCGATGACGGTGGTCTCGACCCGGTCGAGGAAGAGGTCCTCGCGCTGGGCGAGGTCGATCAGCCGACCGGGGGTCGCGACGATGATCTCGACGCCGCGGGACAGCGCGTCGGCCTGCTTGTCGATGTTCATGCCGCCCGCGACCAGCTGCGCGCGGATGCCCACGGCGCGGGCGAAGGGGTGGATCGTGTCGACGACCTGCACCGCGAGCTCGCGGGTGGGGACGAGGACGACGCCGAGCGGGCGGCGCCGGTGGACCTTGCGGCCACGGAAGCGTGCGCACATGGCGAGGGTGAAGGCGAGGGTCTTGCCCGAGCCGGTCTCGGCGCGGGCCAGCACGTCGCGGCCACCGAGGGCATCGGGCAGGATCGCGCTCTGGATCTCGAAGGCGCGCGTGAGCCCCTGCGCGTCGAGCACCCCGAGCAGCTCGTCGGGCAGCGCCATGTCCTCGAAGCGCTCGCCGGCATGGGCGGAGCGGCGTCGGGCCTTGGGCATGGGATCCTCCTGGGGCGGGACGGACGAAGGGCGTCGTCCATCCTCTCGCACCGGCGCCGCGCCCGGGAGGGGCGGGCGCAGCGGAGTCGGCGATCTCACCCCACGACGCGGCTCCGGGACGACCAGGCGTGGAAGAATGGACGCCGATGATGCGTACACTCATGACCGCGAAGATCCACCGCGCGACCGTCACCCAGGCCGATCTGCACTACGTCGGCTCGGTGACCGTCGACGCCGATCTGCTCGATGCCGCCGGCATCTACGAGAACGAGCAGGTCGCGATCGTCGACGTCTCCAACGGCGCCCGCCTGGAGACGTATGCGATCGCAGGCGAGCGCGGCAGCGGGAAGATCTGCGTCAACGGTCCCGCGGCCCATCTGGTCGCCCCCGGGGATCTCGTGATCCTCATCGCCTACGGGCTGTTCGAGGACGCCGAGGCGCGCGCGCACCGTCCCACCATCGTCCACGTCGACGCCGACAACACGATCGTGCAGATCGGCAACGATCCGGCCCAGCCGGTCCCCGGGATGCCCGACCAGGTCTCCAGCCGCTGATGCGGGCCTGCTGACCGATGGCAGGGGTCCTCTCCGGGTTCTTCATCGTCTGGGCGCTCATCGCGACCGGCTGGGCGACCGGCAGATCCGGCGTGCTGGGGGACCCCGGGCACGCGCGGTTCGTGCTCAACCGGGCGACCTTCTTCATCGCGTCCCCGTGCCTCGTGCTGCTGTCCCTGCTCGAGGCCGACGTCACCGCGCTGCTGGGCTCGCCGATCGTCGTCGCTTCCGTCGCAGGTCTGGTCACGGGCCTGCTCGTGTTCCTCGCGCTGCGGCTGCTGAGCCGCCGCAGCGCCGCGGACGTCGTCGTCACGGCGATCAGCTCGTCCGTCGCCAACGGCGCGAACATGGGCTTCCCCATCGCCGCGTACGTGTTGGGCTCGCCCTCGTACGCCCTGCCCGTGATCCTCTTCCAGCAGGCGGTCTATACGCCGATCTACCAGTTCGCGCTGCACTCGGTCACGAGCGGCTCGCGGCCCAGCATGCGCAGCATCGGCCGAGGTGTGATCACGAACCCGACGATCATCGCCGCCCTGGTCGGGATCGGCCTCGTCGGGTTCGGGGTGCATGTGCCCGATCTCCTGCTCGAGCCGCTGCGCTCCCTCGCCGACCTCGCGATCCCGGGGATGCTGCTCGCCTTCGGCCTCTCCCTGATCGGCTCGAGGCCGCTCGCCAAGGACGACGGCAACCGGGCGCTCGTGGGGATCGCGACCGCCTGCAAGCTCGTGCTGATGCCGCTCATCGCGCTCGGCGTGGGGATCGCGCTCGGCCTGGCCGGGCACGAGCTGTTCGCCGTGGTCGTGATGGCGGCGCTGCCGACGGCGCAGAACGTGTTCGTCGCCGCCTCACGCTTCGGCGCCTCGGAGGAGCTCGCGCGCGACACGGTGCTCGTCACCACGATCGGGACCGTCGTGACTCTGACAGCTCTCTCGGCCCTGTTGGGCTGACCGGCTCAGGAGGCGGCGCGGGCCGCCATCCGCTTCTCGTGGAGCAGCTCGCGCAGCTCGGGATCCTCCATCACGAGGCGCACCGTCGGGCAGTCCTGCGGGCCGGTGGCACCGGGCACGCACAGGCTGCACGGATCGCCCGGCCGCAGCGGGCACTGCGGCACAGCTCGGCCCGGGGCGTGGCGCCTCCTGCCGCTCTCGCCGGCCGGTGCCTCCGTCATCGCGCTCGTGGCCTCCATGGTCTCGACGCTAGGACGGTGGCGGACGCGATCATCACCGAAGGTCCCGTTCGGTGACCTACCGGACAGGGCCGGGGCGTACGGGACCGCTCTTCGGCTCCCCGTAGAATCGCCGCATGGCACGTCGGCTCCTGCTTCCGTAGCCGCGCCGAGGAGAGCCTCCACCGAGGCATCGACGCGGCTCCCCCGTCGCGCGCCGCAGCGGTCCGCGCGGGGTCCCATCATCAGGAGCATTCCCGGAACCACAGCCCTGCGCGCGCAGGAACGAGGAGATCCCCCATGAGCGAGGCACCGTACCGCTACACCGCCGTGATGGCCGACGAGATCGAGAAGAGCTGGCAGCAGCGGTGGGCCGAGGCGGGCACCTTCGACGCGCCCAACCCGGTGGGCCCGCTCGCCGACGGCACCCCGGGGGCCGAGCTGGGCGAGAAGTCCTTCATCATGGACATGTTCCCCTACCCCTCGGGGTCGGGCCTGCACGTCGGCCACCCGCTGGGGTACATCGCGACCGATGTGATGGCGCGCCATCAGCGGATGCTGGGCAGGAACGTGCTGTACACGATGGGCTACGACGCCTTCGGCCTGCCCGCCGAGCAGTACGCCGTGCAGACCGGAACCCATCCGCGTACGACGACAGAGGCGAACATCGCCAACATGCGTCGCCAGCTGCACCGGCTGGGCCTGTCGCACGATCCTCGCCGCTCCTTCGCGACCACGGACCCCGAGTTCGTCCGGTGGACGCAGTGGATCTTCCTGCGCCTGTTCGACTCGTGGTACGACCCGGACGCCCCGAACGTCGACGGGATCGTCGGCCGCGGCCGACCGATCGCCGAGCTGCGCGAGGAGCTGCGCGCCGGGACGGTGGACCCGTTCACCCTCGCCGACCGCCAGGGCATCACCCTGCCCGAGCAGTGGCGCGACCGCACCATCGCCGACGTCATCGCCGCCTCCGACGCGGAGATCGCGCGTCTGGCGGAGTCCTTCCGCCTCGCCTACATCTCCGAGACGCCGGTCAACTGGTGTCCGGGGCTGGGCACCGTGCTGGCCAACGAGGAGGTCACGAACGAGGGGCGCTCCGAGGTGGGCAACTTCCCCGTCTTCACGCGCAAGCTGCGCCAGTGGAACATGCGCATCACCGCGTATGCCGACCGGTTGCTCGAGGACCTGGACCGGGTGGACTGGCCCGAGTCGGTGCGCTCGATGCAGCGCAACTGGATCGGCCGCTCCCACGGCGCGCAGGTGACGTTCCCGGTCGAGGGGCTGGGAGCCGAGGGCACGCCCGAGTCCCCGACCTTCGACGTGTTCACCACGCGCGCCGACACCCTGTTCGGCGCGACCTTCGCGGTGCTGGCGCCCGAGCACGACCTGCTGGCCGACGTGCAGGCGTTGCCCGCCACGTGGCCCGAGGGCACCGAGGCGGCATGGACGGGCGGCCTCGACGTCGCCTCGCCCCGCGAGGCGGTCGCCGCCTACCAGGCGCGCGCCGCCGCCCAGGACGATGCGGACCGCACCGCCGAGGACCGCGAGAAGACGGGCGTCTTCACCGGCCTGTACGCGCTCAACCCCATGGACGGCCGGCGCCTGCCCGTCTTCACGGCCGACTACGTGCTGACCGGCTACGGCACCGGCGCGATCATGGCGGTCCCCGCCGAGGACGAGCGCGACCACGCCTTCGCCGAGGTGTTCGACCTGCCCGTGATCCGCACGGTGCGGCCGCCCGAGGGCTTCGAGGGCGGCGCGTGGACCGGTGACGGCGAGAAGATCAACTCCGCGAGCCCGGGGCTGGATCTCAACGGCCTGGACAAGGACGAGGCCAAGCGCCGCGCGACCGCGTACGCCGAGGAGCAGGGCTTCGGGCGTGCCCGCACCACCTACCGGCTGCGGGACTGGCTGTTCTCCCGCCAGCGCTACTGGGGCGAGCCGTTCCCGATCGTCTACGACCCCGCCGATCCGGAGACGCCGATCGCGCTGCCCGCCTCGATGCTCCCGGTGGAGCTGCCGGAGATCACCGACTTCTCCCCCAAGACCTTCGACCCGATGGATGCCGGGACCGAGCCGCAGACCCCGCTGTCGCGCGCCGAGGACTGGGTCGAGATCGAGCTGGACCTGGGCGACGGCACCCGGACCTACCGTCGCGAGACCAACGTGATGCCGCAGTGGGCCGGCTCGTCGTGGTACCCGCTGCGCTACGTCGATCCCACCAATGACGCGCGTCTCGTGGACCCGGAGAACGAGGCCTACTGGATGGGCCCCCGGCGTGAGGGTGACGTGGGCGGCGTGGACCTGTACGTCGGCGGGGTCGAGCACGCGGTGCTGCACCTGCTGTACTCGCGGTTCTGGCACAAGGTGCTGTTCGACCGCGGCGACGTGTCGAGCCAGGAGCCCTTCCACCGCCTGTTCAACCAGGGGTACATCCAGGCCTTCGCCTACACCGACTCCCGCGGCGTGTACGTGCCCGCGGCCGAGGTGGTCGAGGAGGCCGACGGCACCTTCACCTACCGCGGCGAGAACGTGTGCCAGGAGTACGGCAAGATGGGCAAGTCCCTCAAGAACTCCGTCTCCCCCGACGAGATGTACGAGGAGTACGGCGCCGACACGCTGCGTGTCTACGAGATGTCGATGGGCCCGCTGGACCTGTCCCGTCCGTGGGACACGCGCGCGGTGGTCGGCTCGCAGCGCTTCCTGCAGCGCCTGTGGCGCCTCGTCGTCGACGAGCAGACCGGCGAGGTCGTCGTGAGCGACGCCGAGGCCGACGTGGCCACCCGCCGGGCCGTGCACCGCACCATCGAGGGCGTCACGCGCGACATGGACCAGATGGGCTTCAACACGGCCATCGCCAAGCTGATCGAGCTGGTCAACCACCTGACGAAGGCGGGAGCCCAGGGCGCCGGCGGAGCCGTGGTCTCGGGAGCGCCGCGCGAGGCCGTCGAGCCGCTCGTGCTGATGGTCTCGCCCTTCGCCCCGCACCTCGCGGAGGAGCTGTGGAGGCGCCTGGGCCACGAGGGCTCGATCTCGCGCGTCGCCTACCCCGTGGCCGAGGCGCAGTACGTCGTCGCGGAGACCGTGACCTGCGTCGTGCAGGTCAAGGGGAAGGTCAAGCACCGCCTCGAGGTCGCGCCCGACGTGACGGACACGGACCTGGAGGCCCTCGTGATGGCCGAGGAGAAGGTGCGCCGGCTGCTCGAGGGGCAGACGGTGCGCAAGGTGATCGTGCGCGCCCCCAAGCTCGTCAACATCGTCGTGTGATCGTGCGGCCGCTCAGCGGCCGACGGGCGTCGGCTCGGGTGCGGCGATCACGGTGAGCACGAGCGCGTCGACGTCGGGGGCGACGTCCACGTGCACCGTCTCGTCGTCGTGCACCTCGCCGCGCAGGATGAGCCGCGCGAGGGAGTCGCCGATCTCCTTCTGCACGAGCCGCTTGAGCGGACGGGCGCCGTAGAGCGGGTCGAAGCCCTTGTCCGCGAGCCACTGGGTGGCCATCTCGGAGACGTCGAGCGTGATCCGACGGTCGGCGAGCCGATCACCGACGGCCGCGATCTGCAGCGACACGATCCGCGCGAGGTCCGTGGGGCTCAGCGGGTCGAACATGACGATGTCGTCGAGGCGGTTGAGGAACTCGGGCTTGAACGACGCCCGCACGACGCTCATCACCGCGTCCTGGCGCGCCTCCTGGTCGAGCCCGAGGTCCTGGAGGAACTGCGCCCCCAGGTTCGAGGTCAGGATCAGGATCGTGTTGCGGAAGTCGACCGTGCGACCCTGCCCGTCGGTGAGGCGGCCGTCGTCGAGCACCTGCAGCAGGATGTCGAAGACGTCGGGATGGGCCTTCTCGATCTCGTCGAGCAGCACGACCGTGTACGGGCGGCGCCGGACGGCCTCGGTGAGCTGACCGCCCTCCTCGTAGCCGACGTACCCGGGAGGGGCGCCGACCAGACGCGAGACGGTGTGCTTCTCGGCGTACTCGGACATGTCGACACGCACCATGGCGTGCTCGTCGTCGAACAGGAATTCGGCGAGCGCCTTGGCGAGCTCGGTCTTGCCGACGCCCGTGGGCCCGAGGAACAGGAACGAGCCGGTGGGGCGGTTGGGGTCGGAGATCCCCGCCCGGGCGCGCCGCACCGCGTCGGACACCTCGCTCACGGCGCGCCGCTGGCCGATCAGCCGCCGGCCGATGATGTCCTCCATCTCGAGCAGCTTCTGGGTCTCGGACTGCAGCAGGCGCCCTGCGGGGATGCCGGTCCACGAGCCCACGACCTCGGCGATGTCATCGGGTCCGACGCGCTCGGAGACCATCGGCTTCTCGTCCTCGGACAGATCGCCGCGCTGTTCCTTCTCCTCGGCGTCCACGAGCTCCTTCTTGAGCGTGGGGATGTCGCCGTAGAGGATCTTCGAGGCTGCGGACAGGTCTCCCTCGCGCTGGGCGCGGTCGGCCTGCATGCGCAGCTGCTCGAGGCGGGCGCGCAGCTCGCCGACCTGGTTGAGGCCGGCCTTCTCGCGCTCCCAGCGCGCCGACAGCTCGTTCATCTCCTCGGTGCGGTCGGCGAGCTGACCGCGGACGGACTCGAGCTGGGCCACCGAGCCCGCGTCGTCGGAGCCCGCGAGCGCGAGCTCCTCCATCTTCAGACGGTCGACCTGACGGCGCAGGATGTCGAGCTCCACGGGCGAGGAGTCGAGCTCCATGCGCAGACGCGAGGCCGCCTCGTCGACGAGGTCGATCGCCTTGTCGGGCAGCTGGCGGCCGCTGATGTAACGGTCCGAGAGCGTCGCGGCGGCCACCAAGGCGCCGTCGGAGATGGAGACCTTGTGGTGGGCCTCGTACTTCTCCTTGAGCCCGCGCAGGATCGTGATGGTGTCCTCGACGCTCGGCTCGCCGACGAAGACCTGCTGGAAGCGGCGCTCGAGCGCCGGGTCCTTCTCGATGTTCTCGCGGTACTCGTCGAGCGTGGTCGCTCCGACCATGCGCAGCTCGCCGCGCGCGAGCATGGGCTTGAGCATGTTGCCCGCATCCATCGAGCCGTCACCGCTGCCCCCCGCACCGACGACGGTGTGCAGCTCGTCGATGAAGGTGATGATCTTGCCGCCCGAGGTGCGGATCTCGTCGAGCACGGACTTCATCCGCTCCTCGAACTCGCCGCGGTACTTCGAGCCCGCGACCATCGAGGACAGGTCGAGGGAGACGAGCGTCTTGCCGCGCAGCGACTCGGGGACGTCGCCCGCGACGATCCGCTGGGCCAGTCCCTCGACGACGGCCGTCTTGCCGACGCCGGGCTCACCGATCAGGACCGGGTTGTTCTTGGTGCGGCGCGACAGGACCTGCACCACGCGCCGGATCTCGGCGTCTCGCCCGATCACCGGGTCCAGGCGTCCTTCGCGCGCCTGCTCGGTGAGATCGACCCCGAACTTCTCCAGGCTCTTGAAGGAGCCCTCCGGGTTCTCCGTGTCCATGGTGGTGCCTCCTGAGAGATCGCTGATGGCATCGCGCAGCTGCGCGGGAGTCGCGCCGGCGTCGGCGAGCAGGCGCGCCGCCTCGTCCGAACCGAGGGCGATGCCGATCATCAGGTTCTCGGTGGACAGGTAGGTCTGGCCCTGGGAGTCCGCGTCCGTGCGGGCGGCCTCGAGGGCGTCGTAGCCGGGTCCGACGAACGTCGGGTGGCGATCACCGCCGCCGCTCACGCGGGGCAGCGTTCCGATCGCGTCGGCGACGCGACGGGTCAGAGCAGGAAGGTCGACGCCGAGCTGCTCGAGCGCGGCGCGGCCGATGCCGTCCTTCTGGTCGATGAGGGCCGACAGGAGGTGCAGCGCGGCGATCTGCGGGTTCCCGAGCTCCTCCGCGAGCTCGGCCGCCGCCGTCACGGCCTCCTGCGACCGGGTGGTGAAGCGGAATTCCACTGCATCTCCTCGGGTGCTGGTCGGTGGTGGTCTGGGCGTGCGCTGTGGCGGGGCGCCGCCCGGGGTCCGGGGACCCACGCTCTCGACAACGCCGTCAACGTTGAGCGTATTCCGCTCAACCCTGGCGATGAGTCCGTCCCCAGGTCGCGTGCCCATGGTGTGTGTCACAGGTAGCATCGGGCCCAGGACCGATCCCGGCGCGCTTCATCCGAACCCGGGGCGGTCCCGTCCGTCCCACCATCATCCCCGAGCCTTCCCGAGCAGGAGACCTCGTGTCCCACCCCACTCCGTACGCCCCCTCGTCCTCGCCCACGCCCGACCCCTCGTCCTGGGCCCCGATGCCGGCGAGCGGGACGGGGACCGAGCCCACCGCTCCCGCCTCCGCCGCGGCCCCGGCCCCGCGCCGCGAGAACGTCGTGGTGCGCCTCCTCAAGGGGCTCGTCGACTTCTCCTTCCGGCGTTCCGTGCTCGTCGACGGTGCCGGCATCGTGTACGCCGTCTGCATTGCCGCGATGGTGCTCACCTGGCTGTTCTGGCTGCTCGTCGCCTCCCTGGTCGGCTTCTCGTCGGCCGGGTACGGCTACTACGACGACGAGCTGCTCGCGCCGTGGCTGCCCGTCGTGGTGCTCCTGCTGGGGTGGATCCCGGCCCTGCTCGGGATCATCGTCGCGCGCGTGTCGATCGAGTTCATGACCTCGACCGTGCGCACGGCCCACGAGACCCAGGCCTCCGCTGACCTGCTGCGCCGCCTCGTCGCCCGCGCGGACGAGGCGGCACGGCGCAGCGACGTCGACGGGACGCGCGCATGAGCCAGCCGCCGCCCCAGCGACCGGGCCAGACGATGCCCAACGGACGCCCTCGTCCCGGGGCCGCCCCCGGTGCACCGGGATCGCCGTCGCAGCCCTCCCGGCCCCCGCAGGTCGACTACGGCCTGCCCCGCCTGTACGACACATCCGTGCGTCCCGCGTCCGGCCTGACCCGGCCGCGCTACGCGCCGCACGGCGTGCAGCAGCCGCAGCAGGCCCAGCCGCAGAGCGCATGGGCGACCCAGACCCGTCGCATCGAGCAGGTCCAGGCGCAGCGGACCCCGGTGCCCGTCGGCACGATCGTCTCGTGGGTGCTCGCGGGTCTGCTCGGCCTGATCCTGCTGATCGTGCTCGCCGGCGGCTTCATCATGTTCGCGCTCAACGGCAGCTCGAGCCCCGCCCTGTGGGCGGTCTACGCGTTCATCGCCCTGCTGTCGCTCATCGTGATCGTCGGGCTGATCGTGCTGGCCGACCGCTGGGACCCCCAGCCCCTGCCCCTCCTGCTGATCGCGGTGTTCTGGGGCGCCGCGATCGCCGCGTCGATCGCGTACGTGGTCAACACCGCGATCTTCTACGTCCTGTACGCGATCACGGGCAGCGAGGCCCTGACGGCTTTCATCGGCTCGACGGTCGGCGCGCCGATCGTCGAGGAGACCTCCAAGGGGCTCGGCCTGGTGCTGCTGCTCCTGGTGGCGCGCAAGTTCTTCAACGGCCCGCTCGACGGCCTCGTGTACGGCGCGCTCATCGGCGGCGGCTTCGCGTTCGTCGAGAACATCCAGTACTACCTGTCGGTCCCGGAGGCCGGCGGGACCTTCACCCAGAGCCTGTTCCTCGTGTTCGTGCGCGGGGTGATCGGGATCTTCGGGCACTCGGTGTACACCTCCCTGACCGGTGTCGTGATGGGCCTCGTGGTCCGCAAGTGGGGCACCCTGCCGGGCGCGCTCGTGTTCCTGGTCGCGACCTGGCCCGGCATGGTCCTGCACGCGTGCTGGAACGGCGGCACGAGCATCGCCCAGGACAGCCTCGGGCTGGGCGGGCTGATCTTCATGCTCGTCGTCGAGGTGATCTTCTCGGGGCTGTGGCTCGCGCTCATCGGCGTGCTCGTGTTCGACGAGTCGCGCCTGACCCGGGTTCGCCTGGGCGACTACGCCAACCAGGGCTGGCTCACCCACCAGGAGGTCGACATGCTCGCGACCTGGAAGGGGCGGCGCGAAGGGCGACGCTGGGCGCGCTCGATCGACGCCGGCCCCATCATGAAGACCTTCATCCGCGAGTCGGCCGCCCTCGCCTCGACCCGTCAGCGCCTGCTGGCCGACGGGGCGAGCCCCAAGGGCCTCGCCGAGGAGCGCCGCCTGCTGGACCGGCTGACCACCAACCGGCAGGCCCTGCTCGCGCACGTGCGCTGACCGGCGCGGGGGTCAGTCCCGTCCGCGGAGGTGGTCGATCTCGCGGCGCTCCTTCTTGGTGGGGCGTCCCGCGCCCTGATCGCGCCGGGGCGGCCGGGCGAGCATCTGCGGCGGCGCGGGCGGGGTGAGGTCCTCGTAGGCGCCGCGCGCGACGGGGGCGCCCGCCCGGCGCCCGAGCAGGCGCCGCACCCGGTAGACGTGCTCGGCGCCCGGACGGCGCACCCGCACCTCGTCGCCCACGTGCACGGCCTGGGCCGCCTTGACGGGGTTGCCGTTCAGGCGCACGTGGCCGCCGCGGCAGTCGGTCGTCGCGGCCGACCGGGTGCGGGCCAGGCGCACCGACCACAGCCAGACATCCAGGCGCACCTGCGCGGGGTCGCCGGGCTGGGGCTCCGTGGGACCGGTCGGCGGGGCCTGGTCGGGCACACTCATCGGTCCTCGTCGGGCCCGGACGGCAGGATGATGCGCGGCCACGGGTCGGCCGCCTCGAGCTGGGCCGCGAGCGCGAGCAGGAGCGCCTCGTCGCCCGCGCGCACCGCACCCAGGTGCACGCCCAGCGGCAGCTCGACGCCGTCGAACCGCTCACGGTGCAGAGGGACGCTGATCGCGGCCCGTCCCGTCATGTTCCACGTGCTCGTCCACGGCGTGAAGGCGCACTGCGCGTCGAAGTCCGCGGCGGGGTCCGCGAGCTGGAGCTGCTCGGGGCGGGCGGGCGGTCCGGAGAGCGACGGCGTGAGCACGACGTCGTACGGGGCGAAGGCCTCCCCCGCGCGGCGCGCGACGGTCTGCATACCCGCCTGCGCCCGCGCGAGGTCGCGGGCGTCGTAGCGTCGACCCTCCTCGCGCAGCCAGCGGGTGAGCGGCATGAGATGGTCCTCGGCCTGCGGCGGCAGCGGGATGGAGGCGGCGCCCACGGTCCAGATCGGCATGAAGGTGCGCCACTGCTCGGGCGTGAACGGCGCGCCGATGGTCTCGACCGCGTGCCCGTGGGCGACGAGGATCTCGCGCGCCCGTTCCACAGCGCGCAGGGCCGCGGGGTGGACCTCGGTGTCGATGGCGAGCGGCTCGGTCAGGACGGCGATCCGCAGTGGACGCGAGGCGCCGGCGTCGTCGCATGCCGTGACGTAGGAGCCGGGCCGGGCGGCGAGGGGGAAGGCGTCGCCCGGGCGCACGTGCACGATCGCGTCGAGTCCCGCGGCGACGTCGCGGACGCTGCGTGCGAGGATCCCATCGGTCACGAGGCCGGGCCCCTCGGTGCCGAGCGGGCCGGGCGAGACGAGGCCGCGCGAGGTCTTGAGGCCGACGACGCCGCAGCAGGCGGCGGGGATGCGGACGCTGCCGCCGCCGTCGGTGCCGTGGGCGATCGGCACGATCCCGGAGGCGACGGCAGCGGCGGCCCCGCCGCTCGAGCCGCCCGCCGTGCGACGCAGGTCCCACGGGGTGCGTGCGGGCGCCGAGGTGGCGGGCTCGGTGTAGCAGGGGAAGCCGAACTCCGGCACCGTGGTCTTGCCGATCGTCACGGTGCCGGCCGCGAGGAGGTCCTCGGCGACGCCGTCGGTCTGCTCGGCGATGGTCCCGTGCATGATGACGCTCCCGGCCTCGAACGGCAGTCCGGCCACCGCCGCGAGGTCCTTGATGGGCAGGGGCACGCCGAGCAGGGGGCGCACGTCGTGCTCGGCGAGCGCCGCGTCCGCCGCGCGCGCCTGGCGCCGGGACAGCTCGGGAGCGAGGTGAGCGAACGCGCCGACCCGCGGGCCGCGTGTGGCGGCGAGCGTCAGCACGGTCTCCGTGTGCTCGGCCGCGGTGACGAGGCCCGTGCGGATCGCGCGCGCGAGGTCGAGGGCGCCGAGGGCGGCGGGATCCTCCTCGCCGAGCGGGGCGGCGCCTCCGCGGGAATCGGTGCTCATGCGGGCAGGGCCGTCTCGTCGCGGACGTGGTCGACGATGCCGGGCACGGCGGCGTCGATGAGCGCGGCGGCGCTCGAGAAGTCGTGCTCGTCGCCGTACCAGGGGTCACGGATGCCGAGGTCGCCACGCGCCTCGGGGTCGAACTCCCGGATCAGGTGGATCCGATGGCGGGCACGGCCGGCCATCCGGCGCACCGGGCCCACGTGGTCCTCGTCGAGGGCGAGGATGAGGTCGGCCCCGTGCAGATCGTCGGGGGTCATGTGGCGGGCGCGGTGCGCCGAGGCGTCGAGCCCGCGAGCAGCCAGCAGGGACCCGGCGCGCGGGTCGATCGGTTCGCCCTCCTCCCACGAGGTGGTGCCCACCGAGTCCACCTCGACCCGGTCGTCGAGACCCGCCTGGGCGAAGGCCTCGCGCAGGAGGTACTCGGCCATCGGGGACCGGCAGATGTTCCCGGTGCAGACGGTCAGCACCCGGTAGGGCATCGCGCTCTCCCCTGATCGCTCGGGACGTGCCGGCGCGGGCACACCGCCTGACGGGGCGTCCCCGGCGCGGGCGGGACGGTCCCCCACGCTACACTCCCCCTCATGCCCGCGCCCCTCATCTGGCACATCACCGAGCTCGGCCTGTGGGAGGACGGCGTGGTCGCCGGGCACTACACGGCCTCGACGCGCGGACGCGACCTCGTCCAGGAGGGCTATATCCATGCCTCGTGGCCCGAGCAGATCTCTGCCGTCGCGCGTCGCGTCTACCCGGATCGCCCCGGTGATCTCGTGATCCTCGAGATCGACGTCGACCGCGTCGAGGCCGCCGGGGTGCAGGTCGAGTTCGAGCCCGGGACGGACGGTGACGACGCCGGGCAGACGTACCCGCACGTGCTCGGACCGATCCCGATCGACGCGGTGCTGCGTCTGCGGCGCACGAAGTGGGTCGGTCGCGAGTTCGTCGTCATCGCGTGAGCCGCGCGCACGCCGTCGGGTTCCGGACCGGGCGGACGCCGCACCGAGGAACTGCTCAGAAACCGTCCTTACGATGACAGCCATGCCCGTGAGCGACGCGCCCCGTCCCCCGAGCGTCCCCGCAGCGCTCGCGGAGGCCGCGCGCCGTTCCCCTCATGCCGTGGCCGTCGAGCATCGCGGCCGCCGTCGTACCTTCACCCGGCTCCTGGATGATGTGGCCCGGCTCGCCCGCGGTCTGTACGAACTCGGAGTGCGGCCGGGCCATCGCGTGGCGATCGTGTGCGAGATGCACCCCGAGGCGGTCATCGCCTTCCATGCGGCCCTGCGGATCGGCGCGGTGGCCGTGCTGCACGACCCCACCTCGACGGCGCGCGAGCTGCGCCGCGCCTTCGAGGACCATTCCGCGGTCGTCGCAATCGCCGATCGGCAGGCGGTTCCCGCCCTGCGGCACCTCCCGCCCGACGTGCACCCCAAGGCCGTGATCGCCGTCGACCCGCCGTGCCGCACGTCGGTGCGGCTGCGCCGCGCGATGCAGGCGCGGCTCGCGGCCGTGCAGCACCTGCACCGGCTCCCGCTGCGTCACCGGCCCCGGCCGCTCGACCACGCGATCCCGTGGCGGCTGCTGCTCGCGTCCTCGCCGATCTCCCCCGCCCATCCCCAGCCCGGCGCGCGCGACCTCGCGCTCCTGCAGTACACGATCGGTGCCGACGGGGAGCTGCTGGGCGCGATGCTCACCCACGCCAACCTGGTCGCGAGCGCGCGCCAGCTCAGCTCGCTGTGGCGCGACGAGGTCTCGGCGTGCGTGTGCGCGACGGTGCCGCTGCACGAGCCCGCGGGCGCCTACGTCGGGCTGGTGTCGGCGCTGCTCGACGGGGGGTCCCTCGTGCTCGCCCCCTCGACCGACGACGCCCTGGCGGCGCTGCGGCGCGGGCGGGCGACCGTGCTCGCCGCGACGCCGCCCGTCCTGCACCGTCTGGCCCGCGCGGCCACCGAGACGGGCGGTGACCTCTCGGCCGTCCACCGCGCGCTGACCCTGCAGCAGGATCTGGACGCCGAGCTCGCCCGGCGATGGCGCGAGCTGACCCGGTGCCCCGTCGACATCGGCTACGTGCGGGCGGAATGCGGCATCTCGGTCGCGGGCACCTGTGACACCGAGCATCCGGACGCCCTGGGTCGGGCGCTGCCGGAGGTGCGGATGAGCGTCGGGGCCGACGCCGAGCTGCTCATCGCGGGGCCGCAGGTGTTCCACGGGTACTGGAACCGGCCCGACGAGACCGCCCATGTCCTCTCGGGCGACGGGTGGATGCGCACGGGTGACCGGGCGCATCTCGCGGCCGGTCGGGGCATCGACCACCTGTTCGCCTCGCGCGCCCGGATCGTCACACCCGACGGACGGTCGGTCTCGCCCCGCGAGGTCGCCGCGACCCTGAGGGGGCATCCCGACGTCACCGAGGCATGCGTGCGCGGCACGGCGCTCGCCGACGGCGGGGAGGAGGTCGAGGCCGCGGTCGTCCTGCGGGACGGCTCCGTGTGCACCCCGGAGGACCTGCGCCATTTCGTGGGCCAGCGCCTGTCCCCCGTCAAGGTGCCCGCGCGCATCGCGATCACCGCCGGCGGCGCTCCGCAGTAGCATCGGGCATGGCCCGTTACCTCGACATCCATCCCGTCGACCCGCAGCCGCGGCTCGTGGCGCAGGCCGTCCACCTTCTCTCCGAGGGCGGTCTCCTCGCCTATCCCACGGACTCGTGCTACGCCCTGGGGTGCACCCTCGACGCGCCCGAGGGGCTCGAGCGGATCCGGCGGATACGCCAGGTCGGCAAGAACCATGACTTCACGCTCGTGTGCGCGGACTTCGCCCAGCTCAGCCAGTTCGTGATCGTCTCCAACCCCGTGTTCCGCCTGGTCAAGAACGCGACGCCGGGCCCCTACACGTTCATCCTGCCGGCCACCAAGGAGGTGCCGCGGCGGATGGCCCACCCGAAGAAGCACACGGTGGGCGTGCGCATCCCGGACCACCGGGTCACCCAGGCCCTCGTGCGCGAGCTGGGCGAGCCGATCGTGTCCTCGACGCTGCTGCTGCCCGGCCACGAGGACCCGCCGACCGAGGGCTGGGTGGTCCAGGACCTGCTCGACCACCAGCTCGACGGGATCATCGACGCGGGCGAGGTGGGCACCGAGCCCACGACGGTGATCGACCTGTCGCGCGGCGAGCTCGAGATCCGGCGCGAGGGTGCGGGGGATGTCAGCCGTTTCTGACGCGGCGGGTCTCGATCACCCCGGAGAACAGCAGGATCATCACCGCGTACATCGGCATCAGCCACAGCGCGTAGCGCAGCGTGAAGGCGTCGGCGAGAGCGCCCACCACGGGCGGGGCGAGGAAGAACCCGATGCGGGCGAGCCAGCCCACGACCGTGATCCCGACGCCGGGGGTCACGCCCGGGAGCTCGTCGGCCGCGCGGAACGCGGCGGGGAAGAGCGTCGCGATCCCCCAGCCGGCGAAGGCGAAGCCGATCACCGCGGTCGCCGGATGCGGCACCAGCAGCGCGAAGGTCATGCCCACGATCGACAGCAGCGCCCCGAGCCGGGCGGTCAGGCGGTCACCGAGCCGGTCCACGACGGCGTCGCCCGTGAAGCGGCCGATCGTCTGGGCGCCCTGCAGGGCCACGAAGGCCAGGCCCGCGATGAACGGGGAGACCCCGAAGGTCGAGTCCATGAACTGGGCGCCCCACGTGTTGCCCGCGTCCTCGGTCGCCCCCGCGAACACGATGACCATGCCGAGCGCGAGCAGCATGCCCACGGCCCGGCTGCTCAGCCTCCAGGCGCTCCAGCGTCCGCCCGATGGCGGGGCGAGGGCGGCGTCGTTCGCCGAGGCCGCCGACGCTCCCGCCGCGAGCGCCTCCCGCTCGCTGTGGTCGTGGCCGGTGAGCATGGACCGGCTCGCCCCGAGGGCGACCGCCCCGAAGATCACGAGGCCGGCGAGTCCCTGGGCCCACAGGGGCACCGCGAACTGCGCGCAGACCGCTCCGAGCAGGCCGCCCGAGACGGCGCCGAGCGACCACCATCCGTGGTACGAGTTCATGATCGAGCGGCCGTAGCGACGCTCGACGCGCATGCCGTGGGCGTTCATCGAGATGTCGGTGATCGCATCGGCCGCGGTCGCGAGCAGGAGCGCGCCGGCGAGCCAGACCCATGACTGCGCCGTGTACACGAGCAGGTGGCACGTGCTCGCGACCACCTGGAACAGCACGGCCGTGCGCCCCGAGCCGAAGCGGCGCATGAGGGCCGCGGCGCCGAGCCCGGCCACGAGGCCCCCGAGGGGACCGAGCCCGACCGCGAGGCCGAACTCCCCGTAGCTCAGGTCGAGATGGGCGCGCAGCTCGGGATAGCGCGGGAGGATCGCGCAGAACGAGATGCCGTTGAGGAAGAAGACGAGCGACACGGCCCAGCGGGCCCGACGGTCGGTCGGGGTGGGGCGATCGGCCGTGATCGAGGCGGGGGCGGAGGGAAGGGAGGACATCACCCCCGATCCTTTCACCGAAGCGCGGACCGGTGCGCGAGCGGCCCGTACGCTGTGACCATGTCGACTCACATCGGTGCCCGGATGGGCCAGATCGCCCCCTACGTCCTCATGCCCGGCGACCCCTACCGGGCGCGCTGGATCGCCGAGACCTTCCTCGAGGATCCCGTGCAGTACAACGACGTGCGCGGCATGCTCGGCTACACCGGGACCTACCGCGGGGTCCGGGTCTCCACGCAGGGCTCGGGGATGGGCCAGCCCTCGATCGGCATCTACGCGCACGAGCTGTTCGCCGACTACGACGTGCAGGCGATCCTGCGCGTAGGCACGTGCGGCGCGATCGCCGAGTCCGTGCACGTGCGCGACGTGATCCTGGGGATGGCCGCCTCGACCGACTCCGCCATGAACCGTCCCCGCTTCGGGGACGTCACCTTCGCCCCCGCCGCGGACTTCGACCTGCTGCGCCATGCCTGGGACGTCGCCCAGGACAAGCTGCTTCCCGCCGTGGTGGGCGGCCTGTTCTCCTCCGACCAGTTCTACAACCCGAACACGACGATCGCCTCGACGCTCGCCGCCTATGGCGTGCTCGGCGTGGAGATGGAGGCGGCTGCCCTGTACACGCTCGCCGCGCAGTTCGGACGCCGCGCCCTCGCCGTGTGCACGGTGTCCGATCATCTGCTCACGGGTGAGGAGACGACGTCGGCGGAGCGCCAGGAGACCTTCGAGGACATGATCGTGATGGCGCTCGAGGCCGTCGTCCGGCTCGACGGCGGGCGCTGAGCCGGCCGCGGCCGGCGAGCGAATGTCAGGTGAGGAACTTCGGGACGACCGTGAAGGTGCCGAACAGGGCGACGAGCACCGCCCCCAGCCCCCCGAGGAAGACGGTGCCGTTGACCCACGGCGCCGAGTAGTGGCCGAAGCCCAGGCTCATCAGGTACAGACCGACGCAGAACAGGCCGAACAGCACGACGAACAGGACGAGGCTGAGCGGCGTGGAATTGCCGCCCGAGACCGTCTCGGCGGACGGGTTCGGGCGGATGTCGTGATCGGGCGTGTCGGTCATGCTGTCTCCTCCGTGATGCCGCGGGTCGCGCCCCATCCTAGACCAGCGGCCGTGGCCCCGGGTCGCCCGGCGCCCGTGCGGACCGTCGCCACGAAGGCGGAGACGATCCCCTCACCTGCCGCCTCCGCGGCGGTGAGCTCGGGATGCCATTGCACGGCGATGACGGGAGATCCGTCCCGGGCCTCGAGGGCCAGGGCGAGGCCGCTGGCGTGGCGCGCCACGACGCGCAGGCCGTCGCCGCAGTCGGCGACGCCCTGGTGGTGGTAGGCGGGCACGGTCGCGACGGTGCCGACGGCGAGCGCGACATCGCTCGCGGCGTCGATCGCGACCTCGACCTCGGTCACACGAGCGGCCGAGGCCGGGTGCCGGGGCAGGTCCTCGGGGAGGTGCTGGTGCAGGGCTCCGCCCTCGGCGACGGCGATCAGCTGCAGTCCGCGGCAGATGCCGAGCACCGGGGTCCCGGCGCGCCGGGCCGCCCGATAGGCGGCCACCTCGAAGACGTCGCGGGCACGGTCGGGGCCGATGTCGGTCGGCCGCGCCGACGCGCCGTACAGGGCCGGATCGAGGTCGGTGCCGCCCGTGAGCACGAGCCCGTCGAGCTCGGCGATCTCCTCGTCGGTCCAGGCATCCTGCGGGGCGAGGATCACCGGGCGGGCGCCTGCCGCTCGCAGGGCGGTGACGTAGTGCTCGGTCAGCACCACCGCGTCGTGCCCCTCCCAGGCCCCGGACATCAGGCGGGTGGTCCCTGCGGTCACGCCGATGAGCGGGCGACGGGTGCGGTGCTCTGCCATGATGTCCTTCCGTGCGCGAGGGGGTGCCGGGGCTCCGAGGGTCCCCATGACACCGCACCCGGTGTCGCGGAGGCGACCTCTGTGGCGCACTGTGAACGGGGCCCCGCGGGCGGCGTCCGCGGGGCCCCGGGGCGTCAGCCCTGGTCGTAGGCGTCCAGCGGGGGGCACGAGCACACGAGATGGCGGTCGCCGTACGCCTGGTCGATGCGCCGCACCGGCGGCCAGTACTTGGCCTGGACCTGCATCTGCTCGGTCATGTGGTAGCTGCCGTCACGGAAGGCGCGCGCGGCGGCGACAGCCGGGTAGACGGCGATCTCGCGCGAGTAGGGGTGGGTCCACTCCTCGACGGCGATCGACGCGGCCGTGTGCGGCGCGTTGACCAGCGGGTTGTCGTCGAGGGACCAGATGCCCGCGGCGACCTGCTCCGCCTCGGCGGCGATCGCGAGCATCGCCTCGACGAAGCGCTCGAGCTCGGGGAGGTCCTCGGACTCGGTGGGCTCGACCATGAGCGTGCCCGCGACGGGGAAGCTCATCGTGGGCGCATGGAACCCGTAGTCGACGAGACGCTTGGCGACGTCGTCGACCGTGATCCCGGTGCGCTCGGTGAACGGCCGCAGGTCCAGGATGCACTCGTGGGCCACGAGCCCGTTGTCGCCCGTGTAGAGGATCTCGAAGGCTTCCGAGAGACGACGGGCGAGGTAGTTGGCCGCGAGGACCGCCGAGCCCGTGGCATGGCGCAGCCCCTCGGCGCCCATCAGCCGGATGTAGGCCCACGGGATCGGCAGGATCGACGGCGAGCCGTACGGGGCCTGCGAGACCGGCGCCCCGCCGTGCACGACGGGGGCGCCGCCCGTGACGTGGTGCTCGGGAGCCTGCATCGCCGGGTGGCCCGGCAGGAACGGCGCGAGGTGCGCCTTGGCCGCGACCGGGCCGACCCCGGGACCGCCGCCGCCGTGAGGGATGCAGAACGTCTTGTGGAGGTTCAGATGGGAGACGTCGCCGCCGAACTCGCCGGGACGCGCGACCTCGAGCAGGGCGTTGAGGTTGGCGCCGTCGACGTAGACCTGTCCCCCGGCGTCGTGCACGAGCTGGCAGACGGTGCGCACCTGTTCCTCGTAGACGCCGTGGGTCGAGGGGTAGGTGATCATGATCGCGGCGAGCTCGTCGCCGTGGTCCTTGAGCTTGCGCTGGAGGTCCTCGACGTCGACGTTGCCGTGCTCGTCGGAGGCCACCACGACGACGCGGAGCCCCGCGAGCACCGCGGAGGCGGCGTTCGTGCCGTGCGCGCTCGCGGGCACGAGGCACACGGTGCGCGCGGACTCACCGCGCGCGACGTGGTAGGCGCGGATCGCGAGCAGCCCCGCGAACTCGCCCTGGCTGCCCGCGTTGGGCTGCAGCGACACGGTGTCGTAGCCGGTCACGGCGGCGAGCCACTGCTCGAGCTCGTCGATCAGAGCGAGGTAGCCCTCGACGTCCTCGCGTGGTGCGAAGGGGTGCGGGGCTGCGAACTCGGGCCATGTGATCGCGCTCATCTCGACGGCCGCGTTGAGCTTCATGGTGCACGAGCCCAGCGGGATCATGCCGCGGTCCAGCGCGTAGTCCTTGTCGGCGAGCCGGCGCAGGAAGCGCATGAGCGCGGTCTCGGAGTGGAAGGAGCGGAACACGGGTTCGTCGAGGAAGGAGCTCGTGCGGTGCAGCTCGGCCGGCCAGGCGGCACCGGGGTCGGAGACCTCGTCCCCCTCGGAGACATCCTCGCGCGCCGACTCGAGGGGGGCGAAGCCCTCGAAGACGAGGGCGATCGCGTCGAGCCGCTCGGCGTCGATGGTCTCGTCGAGGCTCACCCGCACGGTGTCCTCGTCGGTCACGTGCAGCAGGTAGCCCGCCTCGTGCGCGGCGCGGGCGATCTCGCGTGCACGGCCCGGGACGCGCACCGAGACGGTGTCGAAGAACGCGGCGTGGAGGACCTCGAAGCCGTTGCGCTCGAGGTCGGCGGCGAGGTCCGCGGCGCGTGCGGCGACCTGGCGGGCGATCGTGGTGAGCCCGTCGGGGCCGTGGTGCACGGCGTACATCGCGGCCATGACGGCCAGCAGCACCTGGGCGGTGCAGATGTTGGAGGTGGCCTTCTCGCGGCGGATGTGCTGCTCGCGGGTCTGCAGGGCCAGGCGGTAGGCCCGGTGCCCGTCGGCGTCCTGGGAGACCCCGACGAGGCGCCCGGGGAGCTGGCGCTCGAGCCCCCGGCTCACGGCCATGAAGGCGGCGTGCGGGCCGCCGAAGCCCATCGGCACGCCGAAGCGCTGGGAGGACCCGACCACGACGTCCGCCCCGAGCTCACCGGGCGGCGTGAGCAGGGTCAGGGCGAGCAGGTCGGTCGCGACGACGCTGCGGCCCTTCATCTCGTGGACGCGGGCCAGCAGCGGCGCCGGGTCCCAGACCAGGCCGGAGGCGGCGGGGTACTGCACGAGCACGCCGAAGGCGCCGTCGGCGAGCGCGGCCTCGGCCGAGGCCGGGTCCTTGAGATCGGCGACCACGAGGTCGATGCCGACCGCCTCCGCGCGGCCCCGGACCACGGCGAGGGTCGCGGCGAACACGTCGACGTCCACGACGAACCGCGGGTTCTTCGCGCGGGTCGCGCGCCGGGCCAGGAGCATGCCCTCGCCGGCCGCGGTCGCCTCGTCGAGCATCGAGGAGTTGGCGATGGCCAGGCCCGTGAGCTCGGAGACCATCGTCTGGTAGGTCAGCAGCGCCTCGAGACGGCCCTGCGAGATCTCGGGCTGGTACGGGGTGTACGCCGTGTACCAGGCGGGGTTCTCGAGGATGTTGCGCTGGATCACCGCGGGAGTGAGGGTCCCGTAATAGCCCTCGCCGAGCAGCGAGGTGCGCACGGTGATGTCGCGTGCGCGGGCCCGCAGCTCGTCGAGCACCTGCTGCTCGGTCGCGCCGTCGCCGAGGGCGTCGTCGGTGCGCGGGTCCAACAGGATCGTGCCGGGGACCGCCGCGTGCAGGAGGGCGTCGAGGCTGTCGTAGCCGAGGACGGCGAGCATGGCCTCCTGGGCGGTGGCGTCGGTGCCGACGTGCCGGCGGACGAACGCGTCGTGATCGGTGAGGGCCATCGGGTGGTGCGTCTCCCTCACTCGCCGGTGAGCTCGGCGTAGGCCGCGGCGTCGAGCAGGTCCTCGGGAAGGCTCGCGTAGCGCACGCGCACGAGCCACCCCTCCTCGTAGGGAGAGGCGTTGACCTTCTCGGGCGCGTCGACCACGTCCTGGTTGACCTCGACGACGGTGCCGTCGATCGGGCTGAACAGCTCGGAGACGGACTTGGTCGACTCGATCTCGCCCATCTCGGTGCCGGCGGAGACGTCCGCTCCCACCTCGGGCAGGTCGACGTAGACGACGTCGCCGAGCTGACCGGCGGCGAAGGCGGTCACCCCGACGGTCGCGAGGTCGTCGGAGTCCGCCCGGACCCACTCGTGGTCCGTCGAGTACTTCAGGTCGTCGGTGGCTGCCATGGTGATTCCTCTCGGAGGCGCGCTCGGGGCGCGCGGCGGTGGTGGTGGGGTGGGGGCGGTGCGCTCAGGAGCGCGTGTAGAACGGGAGCGTGACGACCGTGACCGGCAGGTCCTTGCCGCGCACGTCGGCGATGAGCGGGGTGCCGGGCTCGGAGGCGGCAGGGTCGACGAACGCCATCGCCACGGGGTGGCCGAGGGTGGGCGACAGGGCGCCGGACGTGATGGTGCCGACCTGTGCGCCCTCCGGCGTGCGGATCACGGAGCCGGCGCGCGCGGCGCGGCGGCCCTCGCCCGCGAGGCCCACGAGCACGGGGCGGCCGGAGGTGTCGGTGCGCTCGATCGCTCTGCGGCCCATGAAGTCGCCCTTGGAGGTGAGGGCGACGACCCGTCCCAGACCGGACTGGGAGGGCAGCAGGTCGGGGCCGAGCTCGTGGCCGTACAGCGGCATGCCCGCCTCGAGCCGCAGGGTGTCGCGGCACGCGAGACCGCACGGCACGAGGTCGTCGCCGCCGGCTCGCTCGAGGGTGCGCCACAGCTCCTCGGCGTGCGCGACCGGGGTGTACAGCTCGAAGCCGTCCTCACCGGTGTAACCGGTGCGCGCGACGAGCAGCTCGTCACCGCCGAAGGTACCCCGCAGCACCCGGTAGTAGCGCAGAGCGGCGATGTCCTGGACCGTGAGGCCGGTCCCCTCGCCGCCCATCACGGCTCGGGTCACGATGTCGGCGCTCGCGGGCCCCTGCACGGCGATCAGGGCGAGAGCGCGCGAGCGGTCCTCCACGGCGGCGTCGAGACCCTCGGCGCGGGCGGTGAGCTCGCGCGCCACCAGATCCGCGTTGGCGGCGTTGGCGACCACGAGGTAGCGCTCACCGGCCAGGCGGTAGGCGATCACGTCGTCGAGCACGCCGCCGTCCTCGCTGAGCAGGAGCGAGTACTTGGCGCGACCCTCGGCGAGGGTCGACAGCGAGCCGGCGAGCGCGCGATCGAGGGCGTCCCCGGCCTGGGGGCCGACGACCTCGATCTCCCCCATGTGCGAGAGGTCGAAGATCCCCGCGCTCGTGCGCACCGCCGCGTGTTCGGCGAGGTCGGACGAGTATCGGACGGGCATCCTCCAGCCGGCGAAGTCCGTGAACGTCGCGCCGAGCTCTCGATGGATCGCATCGAGCGGGCTCGCCGCCAGGTCCTGGGAATCCATTCGGGCTCCTTCTCCCGCGGTGCGCGCGGGGGTCGGCGGGCCGCGGCGACGGGGTGGGGGCGCGGGCGCCGCTCATCGGGAAGTGGCGGTGCTCACTGTACCGCCCGCAGGGGACGCGCCGGGCCCGTCCCCGGAACCGTCCCGGAAGTCCCGTCCCCCGGGATCGGTCCCCGGTTACAGTGATGCACGTGACACGGGAAGGCACGGCCGATTGGCCGATCAGGATCAGCGCCCGCCGGCTGGTGATCCGCGAGGGCGCGGACCGCGACCGGGCTGCGGTGATCCGGCTGATGACCGACCCCGTGACTCGCGAGTACCTCGGCGGAACCGTCGACTACACCTCGCGTCAGGCACTCGAGCTGTCCCCGCTCGGGCTGACGTGGGGCCGCTGGGTGATCTGCCTCGCCGACGACGACTCCATGATCGGCTCCATCTCCCTGGACTACGACCGCGGTGAGCCTCAGCTGTCCTATGCGCTGCTGCCCGAGTACGTCGGCCACGGCTTCGCCGCCGAGGCGTGCATCGCCGTGCTCGACTGGGCGCAGAAGAACCTCGAGGACGACCACGTGATCGCGGTGACGCAGACGCGCAACAAGCGCAGCGTCACCCTGCTCAAGCGCCTCGGCTTCACCGTCCGCCGAGGTCTCGAGGAGTTCGGCGCCCAGCAGCTGCTCATGGAGCGTCCGCTCGCCCTCGCACTGCCGGAGGCCGAGGAGATCGGCTCGACCGGCCCGCGGGCCACCGCCTCCTACCGCTGACCCCTCCCGCGGGTCGCCCTCAGCGGCGCAGCACCGGGCAGGTCATGCAGCGCGGGCCGCCGCGCCCGCGGCCGAGCTCGTTGCCCGCGATCTCGAGCACCTCGACGCCCCGGGAGCGCAGGTAGTCGTTGGTCGCGCTCGCCCGCTCGTAGGCGACGACCCGTCCCGGGGCGACGGCGAGGATGTTGCATCCGTCGTCCCACTGCTCCCGGGCCGCCGCGTAGCGGTCGAGCGGCGGCGTGAGCACGCGCAGCGTGTCGACCCCCATGCCGCGCGCGAGCACCGCGTCCATCTCGTCGGGTGCGTGCGCGGTGGTGACGAAGCGGTCGCCCACCCGCTGCACCTCGTAACTGGCGAGCGCGCCGAGTCCCGCATAGCGCGTGACGGACTCCGGGTCCACGACGGTCATCACGGTGTCCAGGTGCATCATCGAGCGCCGATGGGGCATCGCGAGGGCGATCACCGTGCGGGCCCCACCGCCGCGCAGGAGCTCTCCCGCGAGGCGCTCTGCGCCCGCGGTCGTCGTGCGCTCGGACAGGCCGATGGCGACCACGCCCTCGGAGAGCACGAGCACGTCGCCGCCCTCGACCGTGGCCGGGCCGTTGACGAGCCCGTCACCCCATGCCGTCGGGGCGCCGTCCGCGCCGCCCGCGAACAACGGATGATGGCGGTAGATCATGGTCAGGTGCACGCTCTCGCGGCGCCGCGCGGGGCGCTGCATCGAGTTGACGGCGACACCCCGGCCGATCCATGCCGACGTGTCGCGCGTGAACAGATGGTTGGGCAGCGGGTCGAGCACGAAGTCCTCGGGCGCGAGCCGGCTCAGCGCGATCGAGCGCACCTGCACGCCGAGGGCCTCGACCTCCTCGCGCGTGATGCCTGCGATGAGCACCTCGGCGAGGTCCGGGGGCGACAGCTCCTCGAGGCACGCGTGCAGGTCCTGGGCGGCGAGGTCGCCGAACACGAGCGGGTCGAGGGTCGCGGCGAGCAGGTCGGTGCGGGCCTGCTCGATCTCGAGGGTCTGCTCGAGCAGCTCCGTCAGCAGCAGTACGCGCGCACCCTCGGCGCGCAGGAGCGCGCAGAAGGCGTCGTGCTCGGCCTGCGCGCGCTCGACCCACAGGATCTCGTCGAACAGGAAGCGGTCGCGCGTCTCGGGGGTCAGGCGCCGCATCTCGGCGCCCGGACGGTGGACGATCACCGTTCTCAGGGGGCTGATCTCGTCACGGATCCCGAAGTCGGTCGGGTCGATCGCGTCCATGGTGCCTCCGCTTCCCAGGTGGCCTGCACCGTACCAAGTGCCACGTGGTAGGACTGGGGGCGTCCCGTCCGTCCTGTCGCAGGAGGCCACGATGTCCGCCACGTCCCCGCTGTCCATCCCCACGACCGCCTTCCGGGACTGCGCCTCCGTCCCCCTGGTCGGCTTCGGCACGAGCGGCATGAAGGGCACGGGCGCCGTCGCGGCCGTCGCGTCCGCCCTCACCGCGGGCTACCGCCTGATCGACACCGCCGCGCAGTACGGCAACGAGGCGGCCGTCGGCGAGGGCGTCCGGACCAGCGGCGTCGACCGCGACGAGGTCCTCGTGACGACCAAGGTGGCCGGCGGCGACCAGGGCCGCGAGGCCGCGCGCCGCGGTGTCGAGGAGTCCGCCCGGCGGCTGGGCCTCGAGCGCATCGACATCGTCCTGATCCATTGGCCCAACCCCTCGCGGGGACTCGCCCTCGACACCTGGCGCACGCTGCTCGACCTGCGGGACGAGGGGCTCGTGGCCCACGTGGGGGTCTCCAACTTCCGTCCCGAGCAGCTCACCGAGCTCCACGACGCCACGGGTGAGTGGCCGGAGATCAACCAGATCCAGCTCTCCCCCGCCCTGCAACGCACCGCGGCCGTCGACTTCCACCGCGAGCACGGGATCCTCACCGAGGCGTGGGGCCCGCTCGGCGGACGCGAGGGTCTCGCCGAGCAGTTCGCGCTGCGCAAGGTCGCCGAGCGCCACGGCGTCGACCCCTCCCAGGTCTCGCTGCGCTGGGCCGTCGACCAGGGCATCATCGTGATCCCGAAGTCGACGCACCCCGAGCGACAGCGCCGCAACGCGAGCCTCGAGCAGGTACGGCTCGACGACGGGGACCGCGCCCTGCTGGCGACCCTCGACCTCGGGGAGGACGCCGCCTGGGACTCGCGCGAGCACGAGGAGTGGTGATCGCCTCCCGTGGCTGACATGTTCCGGCCCGGCCCCGAGCACCGCCGCGTCGTCTTCTTGACCGGCGCCGGGCTCTCGGCCCGTGCCGGGCTGCCGACGTTCCGGGGCCCGGACGGGCTGTGGGCGATGCACCCCAGCCTCGAGCGGGCGATGCATGCCAGCGCGCTCCCCGGCAGCATCCCGGATCTGTGGCGGATGTGGCCGTCCCTCTACGCCCAGGCCGAGCGGAACGGGCCCACGCCGGGCCATCGGGCGATCGCCCGCATGCGCGGCGCGGTGGTCACGCAGAACATCGACGGTCTCCACCAGCTCGCCGGCAGCACGGACGTCGCCGAGCTCCATGGCGATGCCGGGCGCGCCGCGTGCCTCGAGGAGCGCTGCCACTGGAGCGCACCGCTGGTCCCCGGCGAGGGTGAGCGCGCCGAGGACCACGGCGTGCCCGCCGCCTGCCCCGTGTGCGGCGCCCCGACGCGGCCGGACGTCGTGCTGTTCGACGAGATGCTGCCCCTCGACGCCCTCGACCGCGCCCAGCGCCTGGCCCGGGACGCCGACCTGTTCGTCTCCGTCGGCACCTCCGGCGTCGTGTTCCCCGCCGCGCAGCTCGCGCCGCTCGCCCGGGCGGGCGGCGCGACGACCGTGTTGATCGACATCGCGCCCGAGGACCCGGTGAGCGCCCGTGCACAGTTCGACCACGTGATCGTGGCCGACGCCCACGAGGTGCTGCCGGCGTGGGAACGGGTCGTCAACGGGGTCCGCTCGGCGACCTTCCTGGATCCCTTCGGCTGACGGACCCGCTCACGAGGCGTCCGGCGCACTCGCGGCCGCGAACCGCCCCCGGCGGCGCCGGACCGCGGCGATCACGGCGAGGACGATCGCGATCGCGAGCAAGGGGATCCCCAGCCGCCACACCGGTGCCTCCACCTGGGTGAACAGCAGCAGGCAGGAGGCGAGCCCGGCGATGGGGAGGATCGTCGGAGCGCGGAAGTGGGCGTGCTCGACCGTCTCGCGGCGCAGCACGAGCACGGCGATGTTGACGGCCGTGAAGACCACCAGGAGCAGGAGCACCATGGTGCTCGCGAGCACGTCGACGGTGCCGGTCAGGGCCAGCAGCAGCGACAGCACCGTGGTCACCACGATCGCGACCCACGGCGTGCGCCGTCCCGGCAGGACCCGGCCGAGGAAGGCCGGCAGGAGTCCGTCGCGCGCCATCCCGTAGGTCAGTCGCGACGACATGATGCCGGTCAGCAGGGCGCCGTTGGAGACGGCCACGAGGGCGACGACGCTGAACACGAGGGGCGGGACGATGCCGGCCGCATCGACCACGCGCAGCAGCGGCGCGCTCGAGGACGCGAGCTCCTGCGTCGGCACGACGGCGCTCGCCGCGGCCCCGACCAGCGCGTAGACGACCCCAGCGACGCCGAGCGCCCCGAACAGCGCCCGCGGGTACGAGCGCGCGGGGTCCCGCGTCTC
>DAMDHZ010000013.1:0-12147 GCA_032101665.1 Brachybacterium sp.
GAGCAGCTCCGGATCATCGAGCAGGGCAACATCGGCGGCTCGGGCGGCTTCTCGCGCGGCATGTACGAGACGGTCGAGGCGGCCACGTCGACCTATGTCGTCAACTGCGACGACGACATCGTGATCGAGCCCGAGTCCCTCATCCGGCTCGTCACCTTCGCCGACTACGCGACCACCCCCACGATCGTGGGCGCACACATGTTCGATCTCAACAACCGCAGCGTTCTGCACACCTTCGGCGAGGTCGTCGACCCGTGGCGGATCCAGCCCGCCCTCCCGCACGAGGACAACTCCCTGGGCCACGACTTCGCCCTGCACCCCCTGCGCTCGACCCCGTGGCTGCACCGTCGCGCGGATGTCGACTACAACGGCTGGTGGATGTGCCTGATCCCCCTCGAGACCGTGCGCGAGATCGGCCTGTCCCTCCCCGTCTTCATCAAGTGGGACGACGCCGAGTACGGCCTCCGCGCCAAGCAGGCCGGCTACCACACCGTGAGTCTCCCGGGTGCGGGCGTGTGGCACGTCAGCTGGGTCGACAAGGACGACCTCGTGGGCTGGCAGGCGTACTTCCACGAGCGCAACCGCATCATCACCGCGCTCCTGCACTCCCCGTACGCGCGCGGCGGCCGCGTGGTCCGCGAGTCGCAGTACATGGACGTCAAGCACCTCATCTCGATGCAGTACTACACCGAGGCGGGCCGGCTGCTGGCCCAGCAGGACGCCCTGCGCGGCCCCGCGCCGCTGCACGCCGAGATCGGCACGAAGCTGCCCGAGATCAGGGCGATGGCCGCGAGCTTCGACGACTCCCAGTCCAAGCAGGACGCCGGGGACTTCCCCGAGATCCACGTCGACAAGCCGCCGCACCGCGGGCGCCCCTACCTCGAGCCGCGCCGTACCCGCCTGCCCGCCTGGACCGCCAAGACGCTCGTCACGCAGCTCGTGCGACCCGTCAAGGAGCGCGCCGAGCGTAATCCGCAGACCGCGATCGCGCATCAGGACGCCCGCTGGTGGCGTCTGTCGCAGTACGACAGCGCCCTGGTCTCCAACGCCGAGGGCACCCAGGTCTCGTGGTACAAGCGCGATCCTCAGCGTGTCCGGGACATGCTCGCCGCCGCCGCGCGAACCCACGCGGAGCTGTTCCGGCGCTGGCCCGAGCTGCAGCAGGAGTACCGGGACGCCGCGAAGGAGCTGACGAGCTTCGAGGCGTGGGCGCGGACGTTCCGCGAGAACCCGGCCCCGGTGCGTCCGGACCGCGACGATGCGGGCGCCTCCGCGCCCGCCGACGGCGGGGCCACGACCGCGTGAGCGCCGTGGACGGATCGCCGTCCGTCGGCCGCCTGACCCGGGACGAGCGCGTCGAGGGATGGCGCGCGCCGGGGCAGGACCACGGGTGGTTGAACCCCCTGTACGAGCGGTTCCTGCTGCGCCTGCTCGTCAAGAAGGAGCTGCGCGTCCGCTACCGCGGCAGCGTGCTCGGCATGCTGTGGAGCTACGTCAAGCCCGCGGTCCAGTTCGTCGTCTTCTTCATCGCCCTGGGCGTGTTCCTCCAGCTCAACAAGGGCATGCCCGCCTACGCCGTCTACCTGTTCTCGGGCATCGTCGTCGTCAACCTGTTCGGCGAGGTCTTCGGCAACTGCACGCGCTCGATCACCGGCAACCAGGCGCTCGTGACGAAGATCTACCTGCCCGGCGAGCTGTTCCCGTGGTCGAGCATGATCGTCGCGCTCGTGCACTTCGTGCCCCAGCTGCTCGTGCTCGTCGTCGGTGCCCTCCTGTACGGCTGGGTGCCCTCGCCCACGGCCGCCGTGGCCTTCGTGCTCGGCATGCTGATCCTGCTGCTGCTCACGATGGGGCTCGGCATGCTCGGTGCCGCGCTCAACGCCGCGTACCGCGACATCGAGAACTTCGTCGACCTGATCACGATGGTCGCGACCTGGCTCTCGCCCGTCATGTACCGCATCACGCTCGTCAAGGACTCCCTCGGCGACACGATCTGGTGGTGGCTGTACGCCCTGAACCCGCTCACGATCGCCGTCGAGCTGTTCCACACCGCCTTCTGGCGCTACGGGCCGCTCGTCGTCGAGGGCGCCGTCGAGGACCCCTCCCTGATCCCGCCCGAAGGACCGTTCGGCTACTGGTGGGTGGGCCTCGTGACCGCCGCCGCCGTCTTCGCGATCGGCACCGTCGTCTTCGAGCGGTCCAAGCGCCGCTTCGCCCAGGAGCTGTGATGGCACCCACCGGCACCGACGTCCCGGGCACCACGCCCGCGCCCGACCTGACCCGCGAGATGGTGCGCGTCGAGCACATCACCAAGCAGTTCTCGATGCGTCACGACCACTCCCTCAAGGAGCTCGTGTTCTCGGCGCTCAAGCGCAAGAAGCTCGCCGACACCTTCACGGCGCTGCGTGACATCGACCTGACCGTGCATGCGGGTGAGACGGTCGGGCTCATCGGGTTCAACGGTTCGGGCAAGTCGACCCTGCTCAAGACCATCTCCGGGGTGCTGTTCCCCGACCACGGTCGGGTGCTGTTGCGCGGCCGGGTGGCGGGTCTGATCGAGGTCGGGGCGGGCTTCCACCCGGACCTCTCGGGACGGGAGAACGTCTACCTCAACGGCGCGATCCTCGGCATGACGCGCGAGCAGATCGACGAGAAGTTCGACGAGATCGTCGCCTTCAGCGAGATCGAGCAGTTCATCGACACCGACGTGAAGTACTACAGCTCGGGCATGTTCCTGCGCCTGGCGTTCTCGGTCGCCGTCCACACCGAGCCGGACATCTTCTTAGTCGACGAGATCCTGTCCGTCGGCGACGAGCCGTTCCAGAAGAAGTGCCTCGAGCGCATCCGCGAGCTCCAGCACGCCGGACGGACGATGGTGATCGTCTCCCACGAGCTCGAGATGCTCGAGCGCCTGTGCACCCGCATCCTCGTGCTGCGCACCGGCGAGATCATCTTCGACGGCGACCCCACCGAGGCCGTCGCGACCCTGCGCGCGAGCTCCTGAGGACGCGGCGGTCAGGGTTCCTCGACGCCCTCGCTCGCGGCCTGCGCCGCGTCGACCCGGTCGGCCGGCCCCACCACGAGACCGCCGCCGACGAGCACGGCGAGCATCCTCGCCGCTCCCTGACCGCCCGCGGCCCCGTCGGAGGCGACGAGCACCGCACGCGGCACCGGTCCCTCGGCCGGCGCAGGACCGCTCCACGGGCCGACCGCCACGCCGAGCGCGTCCCCGCTCGCCCGCACCTCCTGGGCCCAGTCCCGCGCGAGGGGTGGCAGCGGCGCCCCGAAGCGCATCGACAGGGCGAGGGCCTCGAGCGCGAGCACCTCGTCGGCGGTCAGCGCCGTCTCACCAGCGGGGGCGTCGGTCGCGACCGCGCGCGGCGCGACGTCGGGGACCGACGTGGACATGGTGCCGTCGCGGCCGGGGACGAGATGGACCTCGAGGCCCAGCGACCACCCGGCCAGGGCCAGCACGAGACGTTTCCAGTGCGGCGGGAGATCGAGCAGCAGGCCGTCGCCCGCCTCGAGGGCGACCTCGTCGGCCAGATGGTTCACGGACTTGATCACCCAGGTGGCGAGCACGTGCCCGGACAGTTCGGTGCGGCCCTCCTCGCCGTACCAGACCAGGGCGGGACGCGGGCCCGTCGTCTCGAGGGCGTCCAGGAGCGCAGCGGGAAGGTGGGCAGAGCGGGCGGCGGTCATCAAAGCTCCTTCTCGGGGACAGGGGGGATCTGCACGCGGACCTCGAGCGGCCCCGGATCACGCGCGATCGACTCCGCGCCCAGGGCGGTGCGCACCCGCTCGGCGAGCTCCCCGGCGCGGAGGCACGCGAGCGGATGCGCGGAGGCCGCGATCACGAGCACGGCGCCGTCCGCCGCCCGTTCGACGCGGGCCGCGTCCGGGCAGCTCTCCGGGGCATCGGCGCCGCCCGCACGCGGGGTGCACGCGACGGCGATCGCGCGCGCGATGCGCTCGTCGTTGGGCTCGGGGGACATCGCGGCGACCGGCTCCTCCTCCTCGGCCAGCCCGAGCGCCTGCCACACGGACTCGAGGCTCGGACGCCGGAACCAGTCGTCCGGGCCCGTGCGCACGAGCTCGCGTGCCGAGGACTCCCGGCGCACGACGCGGTCGCCGAGGTGGCGGACGATCGCGACCGGCGTGCCCGTGCTCTTTCCCTTGACGAGGTCGGCAGCGCCCGCGAGCTCATCGGCGAGCGCCCGGACCGTGACGGTCAGGGGACGCCCCGCGGCGTCGGTGCCGCCACGCAGGTCCTGCAGGACCTCGACGCCTGCCACGCCGAGCGCGATGTCGGTCACCCCGGTACGCCAGATCCGCGAGGCGGTGTCGGTGAGCACGACGGCCAGGCGCAGTCCGAGCCGCCGCTCGAGCCCGTCGCGGAGCGCGCGCGCCTCGGCATCGGGATCCTCGGGCAGCAGCAGCAGGCCGTCGGGAGAATTGGAGGCGTCGATCCCGGCGGCCGCGAGCACCGGCCCGCTCGTCGTCTCCACGACGCTCGTGACCACGGTGCCGTGACGACGCCGTAGCACGGGGCGCACGGTCGCCGCTCGGATCGCCTCGGCCTTGCGCGGCGGTTCGACGACCAGCCCATGGCACTTCGAGACGATCTTCGCCGAGACGCACAGGACGTCACCGTCGACGGCGGGGGCAGGGGAGTCGGGGCCGAGCGCGGACGCGAGAGCAGCGGCCACGTCGTCGCCGCGCCGGAACTCGGGCAGGCCGGTCACCGGGATCAGCGTCACCGCACCACCCGGGTGCGCGCCCTCTGAGGTGTTCATCTCGCCCTTCCTCCCCGTCCGACCTCGACGCGCGGCATCCTCGCACGTCGCGCCGCTGTCGCGGGGACCGCCCGGCTCGTCACGAGCAGCGCTGCGGCCCTCACGCGCTTGACGCCCCGGAGTTACACCGGTGTACTTTAGTGGAGCCCGACCGTCATCCCATGCCGTCACCAGGAGATCTCCGATGGACACCGACCGCCCGGACGTGGACATCCGCCGCGAGCTGACCCTCGTGGACCTGACGACGATCACGGACGTCGACGAGCCCGAGGCGTCCTGGCAGGAGCGCGCCCTGTGCGCGCAGACCGACCCCGAGGCGTTCTTCCCCGAGAAGGGCGGCTCGACCCGCGAGGCCAAGAAGGTGTGCGTCTCGTGCGAGGTGCGCGCCGAGTGCCTCGAGTACGCGCTGCAGAACGACGAGCGGTTCGGGATCTGGGGCGGGCTGTCCGAGCGCGAGCGCCGCAAGCTGAAGCGTCGCGCGATCTGACGGAGCGCCCTGCGCACCGTCCCGCCCCCCCCCGCCTGTGATCCCCCCCGTCGTCACCGCCCTCGTCCTCGTCCGCGAGGGCGACGATGCCGCGACGGTGCATGCCGCCCTCGACGCGCTCGCCGCCCAGGAGCGCCGCCCCGATCAGATCCTCGTGGTCCCCGCCGTCGGGGCCGACGCCCTCGACCTCGCCGGTCTGCCCGACGCGACGCGTCTGGCCCCCGTCTCCGGCCCCGGTCTCGCCGCGGCCACCGCGAGCGCCCTCGAGGCCCTCGACGCCGAGCGGGACGACGAGGCGGGCGCCGCCTCCTGGCTCTGGTTCGTGCCCGTCGCCTCCGTGCCGGGGCGGGCCGCTCTCGCCGCGCAGCTCGCGGCGATCGAGGCCGACGAGACCGTGGCCGTCGTCGGCGCCAAACGTCGGTGCCGCCGTCCCCGTCACGAGGATGCCGAGGGGACGACCCCGCAGCGTCCGCTCGCGTCCGACGGGACCGCCGACCATGCCGACGGGCTCGTCGACGTCGGCATCACGGCGACCCACGGCGCCCGCATCGTCTCGAGCGCCGAGGACGGCGAGATCGACCAGGGCCAGGCGGACTGGCGCCGCGACGTGCTCGCCGTCGGGATCGAGGCCATGCTCGTCGAGGAAGCTCTGCTGCGCCGCCTCGGCTCCTTCGACCCCGCCCTCGACGACCGCTGGGCCCCGATCGAGCTGTGCCACTGGGTGTGGCGCGCCGGGCGGCGCGTCGAGGTCGCCGCCGCGGCCCGCGCGCTCGTGGACGAGGACGTCGCCCCGGCGGTCGCGCCCGGGGACCGGACCGGTGCGCGCGCTCGCGCGGCCTCGGCCGCATTCCGCTCCCACCGCAGCGGCCAGCTGTCGACCCGACTGGCGACCCGCCCGCTGCTCGCGGCGTCCGCGACGCTGCTGCTCCTGCCGTTCGTGACCCTGGCCCGGATGGCCGGCGCCGTCGTCACCCACCGTCCCCGGCGGGTGCTCGACGAGCTCGCGGCCGCGTGGCGCGCCGTGCGCCGCGCGCCACGCGTGATGGTGCGCAGCGGGCGCGCCTCGCGGCGCGCCCGGGTGCCCCGTCGTTCCCTGGCCCCGCTGTATCTCTCACGCCGGCGGACCGTGCGCCGCGACCTGGGCGCGGCATGGACCGCACTGATCGCCGACGACGAGCGTAGCCGGCGCATCCGCCGCACCACGTGGGGCATCGCCGGGACCAGCCACGGCACCCGGGACGCCGACTACGGGCGCCACACCGCGTGGACGGTCGCGGTCGCGGTCGGGGCGTGCGCGCTGACGCTCCTCGCCCTGCGACCCCTGCTGCGCGCGGGCGACCTGACCGGCCCGGGGCTCATCCCCCTCCCCTCGCGATGGCGCGAGACCTGGCAGGCCGCGTGGAGCGACTGGATCCCGGGTGGTCTCGGCGCACGCGGCCCCGCCGATCCCCTCGTCCGAGTGCTCGCCCACCTGCCGCTGTCCGGCGACGTGCTCGTCGAGATCCTCGTCCTGGGGGCACTCCCGCTGTCGGCGCTCGGCGCCTGGTGGGCGGCAGGCGCCCTCACCCGCGCCGTCGGGGCCCGGCTCGTGCTGAGCGCCGCCTGGGCGCTCGCCCCCTCGTCGCTCGCGGCGCTCACCGAGGGCCGTTGGCCGCTGCTGCTCGTGCACGTGTTGCTGCCGCCGTTCGCGCTCGCCGTCGCGCGGGCGGTCGGACTGCCCCACAAGCGCTCCCAGGCGAGCGTCTCCGCAGCGGCCGCCGCAGGGCTGCTGCTCCTCGTGATCGGGGCCGTCCAGAGCGTCCTCGTGCTGCTCACCGCCGTCGCGCTGGTGCTCATCGCCCTCGCGGTGCCGGGCCGCCGGCTGCGGCTCGGCTGGGTGCTGCTGCCCTCGCTCGCGCTCCACGCGCCCTTCCTCCCCACCTATGTCGGCTCCCCGCGGACCCTGCTCGCGGTCGGCGGGCAGAGCGGCGCCCCGGCATCCGTCCCCCCGCACGAGGCGCTCCTGGCCCTGTGGCCCTCCGCCCCGCCGGCATGGACCGTGCTCGACGGCGTGCTGGGCGCGGACGCCGCCGCCCTCGTGCCCCTGCTCGTGCTCGCCCCGATCGCGCTCGCCGCGCTCGTCGCGCCCTTCCTGGCCGCAAGCGCCGGCCGGGTCGGGCGCTTCGGCCTCGTCCTGACGGCCCTCGCGCTCGCCCTCGCGGCCCTGAGCGGGCACGTCGCCGTCGGTGTGACCGGTACCCAGAGCGTGCCCGCCCCGCCGAACGCCCTGCTGAGCGGCGCCCTGCTCGCCGTCCTGCTGGCCGCCGGCTGCTCCTTCGACACCCTCGCCCGCCGTGACGAGGGCGTCGGCACCGCCCGCCGCGTACTGACCGTCACCGCCGCGGTCGTGTTCGCCTCCACCACGGCCGTCTCCGTGGCCGGCTGGGCGCTCGCCCTGGGGCCGTCCCTGCAGATCACGCGCGGGGCCGCGGACGAGATCCCGGCCGCGGCCGCCGACACCGGCCGCGACGCGGGGCGCCAGCGCACCCTCGTCCTCGGCGCCGCCGCGGACGACGCTGCCGACGACTCCGCGGACGGCTCCGCCGTCGACTCCGCGCAGGCCGTGCCCGCCCGCCTCGTCGTCGGGGGCGGCGACAGCGTGCTCGAGCACTCGGCTCTCGAGGAGGCGCGCCGGATCGCCGCCGTCGAGAGCGGCGGGACCCCCGACGACGATCCCGCCTCCCACGCCCTGCTCGCGGCCTCGGGCGGCCTGGTGGCCGGTGACGCCGACGCCGACGCCCTGCGCACCCTCGCCGTCTCCTACGTGACCGTGCCGGGTGCTCCGGATGATCACCCGGCCCTCGTCTCCGCGCTCGACAGCTCCCCGCTCCTGGAGAAGGTGACCGCGAACTCGACGGGCTCGCTCTGGCGCGTGATCGACCAGCGGCCCCGGGCGAACCTGAGCGGAGAGGAGGGCGACGACGTCCTGATCGCGAGCGAGGTCGTCGACGCGCAGGGCCGGATCGAGGCCGACCCGAACGCCCCCCGTGTCGTCGTGCTCTCCGAGCGGGCATCGGAGGCCTGGAGCGCCCGCCTCGACGGCCGTCGCCTCGAGACCCTGCACGTCGACGGCTGGGCGCAGGGCTTCGTGATCCCCGCCGGAGCCTCCGGCACGCTCGAGATCACGGCGCCCGACCGCTGGCGGACGGCCGAGCAGGTGGTGCTGTACGCGGCCGTCGCGCTCACGGCGCTCATCGCGATCCCCTGGCGGGGTCGCGCCCCGCGGACCGGGAGGACTCCATGACCGCCCCTGCCCCCCGGCGCCGCATGCGCCCGGTGCTCGCCGTGCTCTCGCTCGTGCCGCTGCTCGGGGCCGCCGCGCTGGCCTCCGAGGTCCCCGCGACACAGCCGGCCGCCGTCGCCCGCGGCAGCGCCCCGGTGGCCGCGCCCGCCGTCCAGGACGCGTGCGCCGGGCCCCTCGTGATCCCCGAGGAGCTGCTCGAGACCGGTGCCGACCCCGCGCTCGCGGTGACCGCGCCGACGGACTCCGTGGCCGTGCGCTCGGTCGCCCTCGAGTCCGACTCCTCGCTCCTGTTCGGCCACCTGAGCGCCTCGGAGACCGGGCGCACCGACGAGGGCACGGTGCCCGGCCCGCGGATCGATGTCACGGACACTGACTCCGACACTGACGGCGAGCCCGTCGCGGCGAGCGCCGTCACGGGCGATCTCGGCGCGACCGTGCTCGGCGTCGACCGGGTGGGCGGACCCGCCCGCGTCGCGATCGATGCCGCCGGCTCCCGGGCGGCCGTGTCCGACACCCTGCAGTCGACCACGACCCCTCAGGGCGACTACCGCTCCCTCGCCCTGGCCCGCTGCACCCCCGCGACCGTCGACGCACAGTTCCTCGGCGCCGCCACCACCACCGGGGCCAGCGCCGCCCTCGTGATGACCAACGACTCCGGGCGGCCCGCGACCGCCTCGGTCCAGGTCTCGACCGCGGACGGTCCCGCCGACATGAAGGGGCGCAGCACGGTCGTGGTCGCCCCCGGCAGCACCGAGACCGTGCTGCTCGAGTCGATCGCGCCCGGCCTGGCGGCCTCCGGCGTGAGCGTGACGACGGTCGGCGCCCCGCTCGCGATGCACGTGCAGTCCACCGAGCGCGACGGGCTCACCCCGGGCGGCGCCGAGATCCAGACCCCGCTCCCGAGCGCGGCGAAGGATCTCGTCGTCCCGGGTGTCCGCGCGACCGCCGGCCGCGATCCCGTGGCGGTCCTACTCAACCCGGGCGGCCACGACGTGACCGCGGACCTCACGGTCGCCGGTCCCCACGGCGAGATCGACGTGGCCGGCGCCTCGGGTGTCACCGTGCCCGCGGGCACGATCGTCGAGGTGCCGCTCGGCGGGCTCGATGCGGGCCCGGATCTCGCCGTGTCCGTGCACGGCGACGGGCCGCTGACGGCCGTCGTGCGCTCGAGTGTGAGCGGTCCCGACCTGCCGGGCGACACGATCGGGGCCCCCGTGGACTTCTCGCTCGCCCCCGCGGCCGATGCGATCGGCGGCTCGGCCGCACTCGCCCTGCCCGCCGAGGGACCCGAGGGCAGCCTCGTGCTCGCCGCCGACGAGGACACGACCGCGACGGTCATCCCCGTGGGCACCGACGGCGAGGCGGGGACTCCGCAGCAGATCGACGTGGCGGCCGGGGCCCCCGCGTCGATCACGTCGTGGACGGGCACGACCGGTGCTCCCGCCGCCCTCGTGATCGTCCCCGGCGAACCGGGCGTCCTGCACGGCGCCTGGGTCCAGGCTCCCGACGCGCCCGGCGTCGGCCCCCTGCTGTCCTCGGTCCCCGTCGAGGCCGCCACGGCGGGCGAGGCCGCCGGCTCGGTCACGGCCGGCTGATCCTCAGAACTCCCATGCCCCCGGGTCGACGTCCTCGGGATCCATCGAGAGCATCGCCCCCACCTGCTCGGCGAGCACCTGGCGCACGAGCATCTCCAGATCGCCCGGAAGGCTCGATCGCGTCTCGATCGGCCGGCGGTACAGCACGACGCGCGGCGGATGGTCGCGGTCCGGCGGGACGTAGCGACCCAGCGGCACGGACTGCAGCTCCCACGGTGTCGGATCGCTCGGCGGGATGTCCTCGACGGTGATCGCGAGATGCTCGAGGCGTCGGTCGAACCGTTCCAGGAGGGGGCTCGCCGCGTCGAGCACCGTGTCGTCGAAGCGTTCGCGCCGCGTGAGGTGGCCGGGCAGGTGCGGGGGGATCAGATCCCCGCGGAAGCCGCGCCCGTGACGGTCCCGCCGGTGGGGCCGCCCCGGGCGGCCCCCGCCGCCTGACCGCGTCACGCCGCCGCTGTGCCCTTCGCCTCGTGCCATGGTCCGAGCCTATCGACCCGCGGACCCGTATCCTGCTTCCCGTGCCTGCTCGTGAATGCTCCCGGACCGCGTGCTCCCGGCCCGCCGTCAGCACGCTGACCTATGTGTACGCGGACTCCACCGCGGTCCTGGGTCCGCTGGCCGCGACGAGCGAGCCCCACACCTACGACCTGTGCCGTGAGCACTCCGCCGGGCTGACCGTCCCGCTCGGGTGGCGCGTGATCCGCGTGGCCGGCACCGCCGAGGGCACCGACGACCTGGTGGCCCTCGCCGAGGCGGTCCGTGCCGATCGGCAGGACCGGGACGTGCCGGGGCCGCCCGCACGCCGCGGGGAGGGGGCCCCCCCGAGCCCCCGCACCGCTCACCGTCTCGAGCAGGCCGGGCGCACCGGCACCGACCGCCACCTCCACGTGGTCCGGAACCCCCATGACTGACACGGCCGGCGAGGCGGCGGACCGCGTCGCGAGCGCGGATCCCCACGACCTGTCGGCGATCGTCACCTCCTCGGACATCCGCGGGGTCGCGGGCGAGCAGCTGACGGCGCCCGTGGCCCAGGCCCTGGGCGCCGCGTTCACCGACCACCTCGGCGCAGGCGACCTGATCGTCGCCCACGACATGCGCCTCTCCTCGCCCGCGCTCGCCGCCGCCTTCGCCGACGGCGCGCGGCGTCGCGGCTCGACGGTCGCCGTCGCGGGCCTGAGCGCGACCGACCAGCTGTACTGCGCCTCGGGTCTGCACGACGCGGCAGGGGCGATGATCACCGCCTCGCACAACCCCGCCACGGACAACGGCGTCAAGCTGTGCCGGGCGGGCGCGCGCCCGGTCGGACGCGACACGGGCCTCGACGAGATCCGACGTGGAGCCGAGGCCTACCTGCGCGCGGGCGCCGTCCCGGAGCGTCCCGGCGGACGGCTCGAGGACGTCGACACGCTCGAGGACTACGTCGCCCTCATGCTGCGCCTGGTCCCGGTCCCGGCCCGTCGTCCCCTGCGCGTCGTCGTCGACGCCGCCAACGCGATGGCGGGTCTGACCGTGCCCGCGATCGCCGCGCGCCTCCCGGCCGTGACGGTGGTCCCCCTGCACTTCGAGCTCGACGGCACCTTCCCGCACCACGCGGCCAACCCGCTCGACCTCGCGACCCTCGAGGAGCTGCGCGCGGCCGTGCGCCGCGAGGGCGCCGACCTCGGCCTCGCCTTCGACGGCGACGCCGACCGCTGCGTCGTCGTCGACGAGACCGGGACCCCGGTCGCGCCGTCCGCGATCACGGCGCTCATCGCGACCGGCGAGATCGCGCGGGCCCGCGCCGCGGGCGAGCAGAGCCCGGTCGTGGTCGCCAACCTCGTCTCCTCGCGCCACGTGGGCGAGGCGATCGCCACCGCGGGCGGACGCCACCTCCGCTCCCCGGTGGGGCACTCGCTCATCAAGGACCTGATGGCCGCCCGCCACGCCGTGTTCGGCGGCGAGCACTCGGCCCACTACTACTTCCGCGACTTCTTCTTCGCCGACTCA
>DAMDHZ010000013.1:12157-40133 GCA_032101665.1 Brachybacterium sp.
CCTGCACGTGCTCGCCGCGCTCGAGGAGACCGGCGAGCCCCTCTCCCGGCTCGTCGCCCGCCACGACCCGTACGCGACGAGCGGCGAGATCAACTCCCGCGTGGCCGACGCCGCCGCGGCCCGCACCCGGGTCCGCCAGGTCGTGGGCTCTCGCCCCGGCGTCGTGATCGACGACCTGGACGGCATGACCGTCACCCACTGGGGCGACGACCTGCCCCTCGCGGAGCGTTGGTGGTTCTCGCTGCGCTCGTCCCACACCGAACCGCTGCTGCGACTGAACGTCGAGGCCGCCGAGGAGGACACCATGACCCGAGTCCGCGACGAGGTGCTCGGCCTCGTGCGATCCGACAACGCGCCCGGTACCGAGGACCAGAAGGGGAACACGGCCGACGTGCCCGCCTGGGTGCGCGCCGCACTGCGCTGCCCGGTGTGCCGGGGCGAGCTGCGCGACGCCCCCTCGGCGCTGGAGTGCACATCCTGTGCGCGCACCTATCCGGTGAGTGACGGGATCCCGGTCCTGATCCCCGACCACGCCGAGCAGCCGCGCGACTGACGCCGGCGCGAGGACCGGTGCATCCGGTCAGCGGCGGAAGGGGAGGACCGCGACCTGCGCGGCGAGCTCCTGCTCGCGCGCGAGACCCTGCCGCAGGCGCTGCTCGTCCCGCCGCGACCGCTCGGCGAGCACCGCCCGCAGGAACTCCTCGGGGTCCGTCCCCACGGGCGGCGGGGGAGCGACGGAGGGGACCACCCGCTGCACGAGGTCCAGGCCGATGCATCGCCGGGACTCGGGCGCCATCGCCCCCGCCCGCGGGAGGAAGGCGCGGATGTCCTGCAGCAGCGTGAGCTCGAGACGCCCCACCTCGGCCGTGCCCGCCCACGTCCGCAGCGTCGGCGGCACCTCGGGCCGCACGGGCAGGGGAGCCCGCAGCCGCTCCTGGAGCACGAAGGTGCCGGCCAGCAGGTCGCCGAGGCGCCGCGACCGCCGGTCCACGAGCGAGACCACGAGCGCGATCGCGCCCGAGGTCGACCAGATCTCGAACATCGCCATCACGGCGCGCAGCAGGCTCTGCCGGGCGTGCACGGGCCCGCCGTCGTCGCGCACGACCCGGGTGCCCAGGGCGAGGCGCCCGAGCGAGCGGCCGTTCGTGAGCAGCTCGGTCAGCACCGGGTAGCCGATGAAGGCCGCGACGGTCACCGCGACCATGCCCGCCGCGAGATAGCCGTCGTCGAGCCCGAAAGCCGAGCCGAGGCGGACGACCGCATAGATCCCGCCGATCGCGATGGCCAGCTCGACGAGACCGTCGATCAGGAACGAGGCGAGCCGCACGGCGAACGAGGCCGGGCGCAGGTCCAGCAGGACCGCCTCGCCCGTGACGAGGACGTCGCGGGAGGCCGCAGCGTCGGAGGTGCCCCAGATCGCGTCCATGCCCGCCAGTGTCCCAGGTGCGCGCGGCCACGGGGGAGGTTCCCCGGTCGACGCGAGCGGGGGCGGGCACCGACTTTCGTCTGGGGCCCGTGTGCAGGGCCCCTGCCTACCCTGAGGCGGTGGACACCGATGCCGTGATCGCCGTCAACCAGCCGTCCTGGGACCGCCTCGAGGCCCTGATGAGGATCCGCAGCCTGAGCGCCGACGAGATCGACGAGCTGATCGGGCTCTATCAGCGCACCGCGACCGACCTGTCGACCATCCGCTCGACCAACCCCGACCCCGTGCTCACGGCCCGGCTGTCGATGTTGCTGTCGCGCGCGCGGTCGCGCATCACGGGCGCGCGGACGCCCCTGTGGTCCCACGCCCGCGCCTTCGTGCTCGAGGACTTCCCGGCCGCCCTGTGGGCGTCGCGCCGCGGGGTGCTCGTGGCCGCGGCGGTGCTCGCAGTCGCGACCCTCGGCTCGGCGCTCGTGTTCGGCCTCGACGACTCCCTGCGCGCCTCGATCGTGCCCGAGCCCGAGCAGCGGCGTCTCGCGACGCGCGAGTTCACGGCGTACTACTTCCAGGGCCAGGCGCGAGGCTTCGCCGCGAACGTCTGGTCCAACAACGCCTGGATCACGGTGCAGGCCGTCGTCTTCGGCGTGACCGGCGTCTGGCCGGTGTGGATGCTCGTGCAGAACGGCCTGAACCTCGGGCTGACCGGTGCGGTCATGGGGGAGTACGACCGGCTCGGCACCTTCTTCGTCCACCTGCTCCCGCACGGCCTGCTCGAGCTGACGTGCGTGGTCGTCGGCGCCGGTGCGGGGCTGCGCCTGTTCTGGTCGTGGCTGCGCCCGGGGTCCCTGCCGCGGCTGTGGGCCCTCGCGCGCGCGGGCCGCTCGCTCGTGACCGTCGCGATCGGGCTCGTGCCCGTGCTCCTGGTCAGCGGGATCCTCGAGGCGTTCGTGACCCCCTCGCCGCTCCCGGCCGCCCTGCGGGTGGCCATCGGCGCCGGGGTCTGGGTCGCCTTCCTCGTCTACGTCGTGGTCCTCGGGCGCCGGGCGGCGGCGCGCGGCATCACGGGCGACCTCTCCGAGGAGGTCATTGGCGACTCCGTCGCCGTCGCCGCGTGAGCGGCTCCGGGCTCAGAGCCTCCCCGCCGCCTTGAGCGCGAGGTAGCCGTCGGCGAGCGCCTGGGGGAGAGCGTCGGGCACGTCGTCGATCACGTGCGCGCCGCCGCGGATGAGGGCCTCGCCGACCGCCGTGCGCTCCGCGCGCGCGTGCGCGGCCGCGGCCGCGCGGTAGACCGCTCCCGCGTCGCCGCGCTCGTGCGCCATCCGTGCGAGCGCGGGGTCGGCCACCGAGGCGATGACGAGGGGGTGCTCGGCGGCGAGGCGCGCCGCGACGGGCACGAGCCCCTGATGCACGGTGCCGGGCTCGACGGGTGTCACGAGCACGACGAGCGCCCCCTTGCGGGTGCGGCGCCGGATCTGGACCGCCGCGAGCTCCCAGTCCGTCTCGACGAGGGCCGGGTGGACCGGGGCGGTCGCGGTGACCACGTCGTGCAGCACGGTGCGGACGCTCGAGCCGGTCACCGAGACGTGGGGGATGCGGTCGATGCACAGCACGTCCACGCGGTCCCCGGCCTGCGTGGCCAGGGCGGTCAGCAGGAGGGCGGCGTCGAAGGCGGCGTCCAGGCGCGGTGCGTCGCCGAGGCGGGCGGCCGCGGTGCGCGAGGTGTCGACGACGATCAGCACGTGGCGGTCCCGCTCGGGCCTCCACGTGCGCACGACCACGCTGCGTCGGCGTGCGGTCGCCCGCCAGTCGATCGAGCGCACGTCGTCGCCGTCGACGAAGTCCCGCAGCGCGTCGAACTCGGTGCCCTCCCCGCGCTGGTGCACGGCCGCGAGCCCCTCGATCTCCCGCAGCCGGCGCACGCGGGAGGGTAGATGGCGGCGCGAGCCGAAGGGGTGCAGCGCCATCAGGGCGCCGCGCACGTCGAGGTCGGCGCAGCGCCGCGCGAGCCCGAGCGGACCGATCGCGGCGATCGCGACGGTGCGCGAGGCGTGCGCGCCGCGACGCACGGGCACGTAGCACTGGGAGATCGCCCGGCGCTCGCCCGCGGGGACCGTGATCCTCGCCCGCTGCTCGGCGAGCCCCGCGGTCGGGTCCCACGCGTCGCGCACGAGCAGGCGCGCGCGCCGGGAGGTCGGGTTCGTGATCAGCAGGCGGGCGTCGACCGCCCCGCCCAGGCGCACCTGGGCGGCCATGTCCCGGCGCAGGCGCAGCGAGCGCGGGGGTACGGCCGCGAGGGCGTCGCCGAGCACGAGCGCGACGAGCACGGCGAGGCAGACGAGCACCGTGATCCACGACGGTGCCACCACGAGGGGGAGCACGCCGATGAGCGCCGCCAGAGCGGCGCGCGGGGTGGGCCAGATGCGCATCGGCGTGCCTCAGCGGGGAACGGGGACGGAGGCCAGCGTCGCCGAGAGCACGGCGTCGACCTGCGAGCCCTCGAGGTCGGCCTCCGTGGTCAGGCGCACGCGATGGGCAAGGGTCGCCGGCGCCATCGTCTTGACGTCGTCGGGGGTGATGAAGTCGCGCCCCTGCAGATAGGCCCACGCCCGGGCGGTGCGCAGGAGCGCGATCGCGCCGCGCGGCGAGACGCCGAGGGAGAGGCTGGGGGAGCGGCGGGTCGCGCGCGCGACGTCGACGATGTACTCGAGCACGTTCTCCTCGGCGCGCACGGCCGTCACGTCCCGCTGGGCGCGCCGCAGCGAGGTCGGGTCGGCGACCGCGCGCAGCCCCGCGGCGGCGAGGTCCGCGGTGTCGAAGCCGCCGGCGTGGCGTCGCAGCACCTCGACCTCGGTCGCACGCTCGGGCAGGGGCATCACGGCCTTGAGCAGGAAGCGGTCGAGCTGCGCCTCGGGCAGCGGATAGGTCCCGTCGAACTCGATCGGGTTCTGCGTGGCGACCACCATGAACGGGTCGGGCAGCGGGCGCGGTCGCCCGTCGATCGTCACCTGGCGCTCCTCCATCGCCTCGAGCAGCGCGGACTGGGTCTTGGGCGGGGTCCGGTTGATCTCGTCGGCCAGCAGCAGGTTGGTGAACACGGGGCCCTCGCGGAAGACGAGGTCGCTCGAGGAGTTGTCGTACACGAGGGAGCCGGTGACGTCGCCCGGCATCATGTCGGGTGTGAACTGGACGCGGCGCATCTGCACGTCGAGAGAGGCGGCGAGGGCCCGCACGAGCAGGGTCTTGGCGACTCCGGGCACGCCCTCGAGCAGCACGTGCCCGCGGCACAGGAGGGCCACCACGAGGCTCGTGACGGCGGCGTCCTGCCCGTCGACCGCTTTGTGGATCTCGCCGCTCAGGGCGACGAGCCCCTCCCGGCTGCGCTCGTCCGGGTCCGGCGCGTCGGCGACGGGCGTGGTCGATGCTGTCATCGGTCGATCTCCTTCTCGAGACGGTCGAGGTCGTCGGCGAGGCGCACGAGGTCCTCGTCGGTGCGGACGGGGGCATGCCCGAGCAGCTCGCGCAGGGCCGTGGGGCTCCGGTCCGCACACGGTGCGGCGGCGGTCACGAGCGTGTCGAGGGACTCGCCGCGGCGGATCCCCAGGCGTGAGGCGAGACGCACCGCGGCGGCCGAGCGCAGGGTCCGCGCGGCGTTCTCGCGCGCCCCGGCCCGGTGCATCAGACGCGCCCGGCCGGCGGTGAGCTCCTGGGCCCGGACGGTCACGGGCAGCGGCTCGACCACGACGGGCCCGCCCCGCCACATGAGCGCGACGAGCAGGACGAGCAGGCACACGGCGAGCCACAGCCCGACCGGCCCCATCCACTCGGGCAGCTGCTCGAGCACACCGGGCCGGGTGGAGGCCATCGGGTCCGCGGCCGAGGGCAGGTACCACACGACGGCGTCCGGGTCGCCGAGCGCGTTGAGGGCGACGGCGGCGTTGTCGGCGCCGCCCACCCCGGCGTTGGTCAGGTAGCGGGCGCTGCCCAGCACGGTCACGTCGCCGCTGTGCATGATGCTCGCGCCGGCGGCCGTGCGGAAGCAGCCGCGGGCGGACTCGGGCCCGGAGTACACGATGGCCGGGGCGACCTGGTCGCCGTCGGCGTCGAGGGCGATCGGCCCGGGACGCACCGTGCGGGCCGCGAAGGAGGCGTCAGAGCACTCCGCGTCGGCGCTCAGGCGCGTGCCCTCGTCCTCGACGGTGCCGGTTGGGCGCACGCCCGGGGCGAGCACCGAGAGGCTGCCGAAGTCGGGGCTCACGAGCACGAGGCGGCCGCCTCCCGCGTCGAGGGCCTCGCGCAGCGCCTCGAGCTGGGGACGGTCGAGGGTGGAGGGAGCGGTCACGAGGACCGTGTCCCCGTCGCGCAGCGCCGCGGCGGCCTCGGCCGTTCGCCGCTCGGTGCGTACCGTGGCCCCGCCCTCGCGCAGCACGGTGACCACGGCCTTGGAGCCTCCCGGCGCGGGGGAGGAGGGTTCGAAGGGGGCGTCGCGGTAGGCACCGCGGGCGAGCGCCGCCGCGAGCGCGGCGGCGAGTGCGGCGATCACCACGATCACCGTGATCGTCCGTGAGCGCCGGTCGGCGCTCGGGAACGCGGACGCCGGGGGGACGTCCTGCCCGACGGCGAGGGCGGGCGCGCTCACAGCGACTCCAGCACGGCGCGGTCGGGCGAGGCCTGGGCGACGTACTCGGCCAGGCGCACCGCATCGTCGGCCTGCTTGGCCGACGCCGGACGCCACGAGTAGGCGGCCGTGTCGAAGGCACGTGCCGCGAGCGCGAGGCGGTGGCGCAGCTCCGGGAAGGCCGCCGCGGCGCTGTCGGCCGCCTCATGAGCGGTCATGCCGTCCGTGAGGTCGAGCAGCGTGCGCTCGGCCAGATCGCGCACGAGCGCCCGGAACGCCAGGACCACGGCCTCGTCCGCCCGACCGTCCTCCCGCGCGTGCCCGGCGCGCACGCGCAGCTGGGCGGCGCTCAGGGCGGGCTCGGCATCCAGGGCGGTCGTCGCCCGCACCACGGCCCGGCGCCGGATCCGGCCGGTGCGGCGCAGCACCAGGACGGCGAGGATCACCACGATGACGCCCAGGCCGATCGCGATGGCGAGACCGGCCGTCCGACCGGCGCCCGCGCCGTCGACGAGGGACGAGACCCAGTCCTGCAGGAGACCCAGCAGCCAGTCGATGATGCTCCCGTGCCGCCTGTACTGCCCCTTGGACAGCTCCTCGAGGATCCGCCGCCGCGCCTCGGCGGGGTCGACATCGTTCACCAGGGCCCTCCGCCCTGCGCCGCGGTCCCGCTCGGGGCCATCGCGGCGTCACGGGCGTCCCGCGACCGGCGGGTCAGATCGACGTCCCACGACTCCCAGCGCATCCGCTGGTCGGCGTACAGCGCGGCCATGCCCGCGGAGCGGAAGGGCTCGCTCAGCACCGAGGCCACGTAGGCACCGAGCATCGTGAGGACGAGCAGCACCCCCATCGCGAGGACCACGAGCCCGGGGCCCCCGGCGAGCAGGAGCGCGGCGTACGCGATGACGGCGACGATCCCGAACGCGGACGACAGCACCTGTGTGAGCACGTACACGAGGAGGACGAGGAGCGCGCCCACGCCGAGCACGCGCCACCGGCGCCGCCCCCGGGTCAGCACGAGAGAGCGGCGGATCGCTCCGAGCGCGCCGAGCTCCTCGACGACGAGGGCGGGGGCCGTAAGAGCCGTGCGCATCCAGATCACGACCGAGCCGCCCACGGCGAGCAGCAGAGCGAGCAGGAGAGGCGTGATGGTCCACCACCGCGCCTCGTCGGCGATCAGGAGCGGGAGCAGTCCCAGACCGACCAGCACGGCCCACAGCATGAGGGTCGCGACGGCGATGAGCAGGCCCGCGAGCACCGCGGAGGCACCGTGGCGCCGCATCGTGCGCCACACCGCGCGGTCCGCGAGCGGCGTGCCGGTCGCCTCGCCGATCGCGAGCGCCGAGAGCGCGATCGTCACGAGCTGGGCGGCGACGAGGGAGACGAGGCCGGAGGCGAGCGAGGCGCCCAGGGTCCCGAGCACCTCCCCGTTGCCCGGCCCGGTCACGGTCGCCGCGGCCGAGCCGTCCATGCTCGCCTGCACCTGGCCGACCAGGGGCAGGAGGGAGGCCCCCGACAGCGCGGTGGTCAGGACGAAGGAGAGCGCATAGACGACCGCGGCCACGAGCAGGCTGATGCGGGGCCGCAGCCGATAGATGCGGGTGGCGGCGCCGAGGATCTCGCCGACGCCGAGCGGCCGCAGCGGGAACAGCGGGGTGCGCGCGACGAGCTCGCGCTGGAGGGGTCCGGGAGCTCCCGGACCGCTCGTGGTCGGGGGGACCGCGGCCGGGCCACCGCCGGTCTCGTCACCGCGTGCGCCCGGTGCGGTCCATGGGTTCGTCATGGCACCTCTCCCCTCTCGTCTCTGGCCGGAACACGGCCACCGTACGGGCCGCGCTCGTCCGCACAGACCCGACGGAAGTCGATGATCGCCGCTCCTCACGGCGCGTCCCCGGGCGGCCCCGAACCCTCCCCGCGGCTCGGCGCCCGGCCGGGCGGTCCGTGGGTCTGCACGCCAGGGCCTGCGACACGGTGAACGGGCACGGTGGCACAATGTCCGCATGACGACGCCTTCACGGATCCTCGTGGTCGATGATGACGTGGCCATCGCCGAGATGGTGGGGATCGTGCTGCGCGGCAAGGGGTTCGAGGTCGTGACCGCCCCCGACGGCGCCTCCGCCCTCGACACCGCGGACCGGATGCACCCGGACGTGGTGCTGCTCGACCTCATGCTCCCGGGCATGGACGGGATCGGCGTGTGCCGCGAGCTGCGCAAGCGCTCGGGCGTGCCGATCATCATGCTCACCGCGCGCACGGACACCGCCGACGTGGTCGAGGGGCTCGAGGCGGGCGCGGACGACTACCTGACCAAGCCCTTCGAGCCCGACGAGCTCGTCGCACGCATCAAGGCCCGGGTGCGGCGCAGCGAGGCCCCGACCACCGAGCGCCTCGCCATCGGCGACCTCACGATCGACGTCGACGGGCACGAGGTGCGCCGCGGCCACGAGCTGATCTCCCTGACCCCCCTCGAGTTCGAGCTGCTCGTCCAGCTCGCCCGCAAGCCCTGGCAGGTGTTCACCCGCGAGGTGCTGCTGCGCGAGGTCTGGGGCTACCGGCACAGCGCCGACACGCGGCTCGTGAACGTCCACGTCCAGCGGCTGCGCGCCAAGATCGAACGGGACGTCGACAACCCGCAGGTGATCCTCACCGTCCGCGGCGTCGGGTACCGGGCCGGATCCGCGGGGTGATCCCCGGGCCGCTCCGGCGGCGCGTGCGAGGTGTCCCTCTCCGCCTGGTGCGGGCCCTCGACCCGCGCGGGTGGTCGCTCGCCGTCCGGGTGGTGTCGGTGACCGTGCTGCTGTCGACCGTGGCGATCCTCGCGGTCGGCGCGTACCTGTCCTCCGTGATCACCGACGGACTGTTCGAGCAGCGCCGGGACCGGGTCGTCGCGGAGTCGCTGAGCGCCCGCGAGGGTCTGCTCGACAGCCTGCAGGGGGCGTCCGGACGGACCGCGACCCAGCAGCTGGACGCCGTGACCCGGTTCGTCCAGACGGCGCGGTCCGGCAGCGGCGCCGACCGCGAGATCGCGATCGTCCCGGTGGGCGCCGAGGGCAGCGTCTCCCAGATCAGCACCGACCCGTCCGTGCAGGGGATCGTGGACGCGGACTTCTCCGCGGCCGTGGGACGGTCGCCCGATCGAATCAGCTACAAGAGCGTGTCCGTCCCCGGCGACGGCCGCGACGGGCCCGGTCTGCTGCTGGGCACGCGCGTGACCGTCGCCGGTGCGGGCAGCTACGACCTGTTCCTGCTCTATTCCCTCGAACCCGAGCAGGAGACCCTCACCTTCATCCAGCGCGTGCTCGCGGGCGGCGGGCTCGTGCTGCTCGCGCTCATGGTCGGCATCGCGATCGTGGTGGCGCGCCTCGTCTCGACGCCCCTGCGCCGTGCCGCGCTCGCCGCCGAGCGGATCGCGACCGGCGACCTGTCGAGCCGGGTGGTCGTCTCCGGCGCCGACGAGCTCGCACGCGTGGGCACCTCCTTCAACGGGATGGCGGAGATCCTCCAGCGGCAGGTCTCGGACCTCACGGAGCTGTCGCGCGTCCAGCAGCGCTTCGTCTCGGACGTCTCCCACGAGCTGCGCACGCCGCTGACCACGATCAGGATGGCCGCGTCGGTGCTCCACGACCAGCGCGGCTCCTTCTCCCCGGACGTGGAACGGACCGTCGAGCTGCTCTCGACGCAGGTCACCCGCTTCGACTCCCTGCTCGAGGAGCTGCTGGAGATCTCCCGCTTCGACGCGGGAGCGGCCGTGCTCGAGGCCGTCGACACCGACCTCGGCGACCTCGCGCGCCGCGCCATCGCCGATGTGCACGCGCTCGCCGCGACCCGCGGCTGCGAGATCCGCCTCGAATGCGGGCCGGGCTCCCTGCGCGCCGTCGTCGATCCCCGCCGGATCGACCGCATCCTGCGCAATCTGCTCACCAACGCCCTCGAGCACGGCACGGGGCGCCCCGTCCGCGTCGAGGTCGCGGGCGACGCCGAGGCCGTCGCAGTGGTCGTGCAGGACTCCGGACCGGGCATCTCGCCGCGCGACGCCGCACGCGTGTTCGACCGCTTCTGGCGGGCGGACCCCTCGCGTGCCCGGACCATCGGCGGCACCGGCCTCGGACTGGCCATCTCGGTCGAGGACGCCCACCTGCACGACGGCTGGCTGCAGGCCTGGGGGCAGGTGGGCGCCGGCGCGGTCTTCCGCCTCACCCTTCCCCGACGCCCCGGGGCGACGCTCGCCCGGTCGCCGCTGCCGCTCGAACGGGCGCTCGGCCCCGACGCGCCCTCGGGCATCCTCTCCGTCCCCGATGCCTCGACCGACCCCTGGGCACCCGCCGAGGGCGCGGCTCCCACCGACCTGCCCGACCTCGGTGACCACGACCCCGCAGGAGGCGAGGATGCCCGCTGACAGCCCGCGTCCCGCACGGCGCGCCGTCCTCCGCCTCGGGGCGGCGGGCGCCGTCGCGGCGACCGCCGCCTGCGCCCGGATCCCCCGCAGCTCCTCGATCGACTCGACGCCCGTGGGCGATGCGCAGGACGTGGGCGCGCCCTACGTGCAGCCGCGACCGCCTGCCGACGGCGCGAGCCCCGTCGAGATCGTGACGGGATTCGTGCAGGCCGGCGTCGGGATCGACGACGACTTCGCCGTGGCGCGCTCCTATCTCACGGCCGACGCGCGCACCCGGTGGGAGCCGACCGCCGCCGTGACGGTGTACTCGGGTGGACGGGAGTTCGGCGCCGCGTCCACCGGCACCGGGAGCATCCGGCTGTCCGTCGAGGCCGTGGCCCAGGTCGACGCCCAGGGGCTGCGCACGGTCCTGACGGCCACCTCGGCCCGGGAGATGGACGTCGCCCTCGAGCAGGTCGACGGGCAGTGGCGGATCAGCCGCCCGCCGACCGGGATCTTCCTGTCCGAGCAGGCCTTCGAGATCCTGTTCACGCCGGGTCGCCTGTACTTCCCCGAGCCCCGCACGCGCCACCTCGTCCCCGACGTGCGGTGGGTGACCTCGCAGGGTCAGGCGACGGCGTTGCTCCGCCAGCTCGGCGGCGGCCCCGCCCCGTGGCTCGCCGGGGCCGTCACCTCGGCCGTTCCCGCGGCGCTCGGGACCGAGCGCAGCACCGTCTCGACCGACCGCCTCGGTGCCGTCCAGGTCGCGCTCCCGGCCGCGATCGCGGCGATGGACGGCCAGGAACGCGCCGTCGCGCTCGCCCAGATCACCGCGACCCTGCGCTCCCTGCCGCTGCTGGGTGAGCCGCGCCTCGTCTCGGGCGGCCAGCAGCTCGCGGCGGACCCCGCCCTCGAGCTCGCCCGCGCCCTGCCCGGCCACCGACCGCTCGGCGCGGGGCCCACCGGGATCGTCGGCCTCGTCGGGGGCAGCGACGCGCCCGTGTCGCTCGTGCCCGACCTCGCCGCGATCGCGGTGCGCGATCCGGCGCTGTCCCGGGGAGGCGTGCAGGCCGCGGCCCTCGCCGACGACGGGCACACCCTGGTGATGGCGACCACCGACTCCTCGACGCCCGTGCGCACGATCACTCCGGGGACGGTGCTCGCGGGCCCGTGCATCGACGACCTCGGCTACGTCTGGACCGCGCCGCGCGACACGAGCGCGGCGGTCGACGCGTACGTCGGCGCCGACGCGGCGCAGGACGTGCGGCTCGCGGCGCCGTGGCTCGTGGGACGTGAGCCGGTCTGGATCCACCTGGCCCCCGATGCGACCCGCCTGGCAGTCGTCTCGAAAGGCCCGGACGCCACGCGGATCGACCTGTGCGCCGTCACCCGCGACGCCCAGGGCACGCCGACGGCTCTCACCGAGCCGGTGACGATCCCGACGGCGGCCGCCGACCTCGCGAGCGTGTCGCAGGCGACCTGGTACGACGAGGTCGCCCTGGTCGTGCTGGGCACCGACGTCGACGGCTCCTCGCGGGCCGTGGTGGACGACCTGGCCGCGGGTGCCGAGAGCCTGCCCGCTCCGCCCGTCGGCACCACCCGCTTGGCGGGGAGCGCGACGGCGGGCGTCTTCTTCAGCTCGACCGACGAGCCCTCCCTCGCCCGCAGCGACGGCTCCACCTGGAGCTTCCTTCCCCAGCCCGCGAGCTGCCCCACGTTCTCCTGAACGCCGCATCGACCCCTCCCCACGCCGGTGGCGTCCACCGGGCCGTGTGCTCCGCGATGCGGCGGTGAGCTCGGTGCTGGGATCGGACCATGACGGACGGAGCCCGCGAGGACGGGAGCGCGCACGGCGCCGGTGCGATGCTGCGCGCGGCCCTGGCCCGAACGATGCGCGACACCGCGGGGCTGGTCGTGCCGCTCGTGTGCCCGTGCGGCGCCGACGGTGCGATCCTGTGCGCGCGGTGCGCCGCGAGCCTCGCGGTCGTCCCGCAGCGGGTCGAGACCGCATGCGCGGCGCTCCAGGTCCTCACCGCCGCCGACGTCCGCGGTGGCACCGCCGACTTCGCGCCCCTGCTCCCCGTGCTCGCACTCGGGGAGCATGCCGGTGATCTGCGCCGGCTCGTCCTGGCCTGGAAGAACGGCGGACAGCTGCGCCTTGCGCGCCCCTTCGGCCGCGCCCTGGTGCCCGCCCTCGAGCGCCTCGGGGCCTGTGCCGATGTCGCTCTCGTGCCGGTGCCCTCGAGCCTCGCGCACCGGCTGCGCCGCGGCGAGGACCACACGACCGTCCTGGCCGCCGAGATCGCGCGGCACACGGGGAACGAGGTCGTGCGCGCCCTCACCCTGGCCGGCGGCACCCAGGCCGGCAAAGGGGCGCGCGACCGCCGCACGGGGCGTCGCGACCGGATGCGAGGGCGCCGAGCGGCCCACACGCCGCGGCAGGCCGTCCTCGTCGACGACGTGGTGACGACCGGAGCGACCCTGCGCAGCGCGTACGAGACCCTCCTCGCCCACGGCTGGAGCGTGCACGGTGCCCTCGTGGTCGCCGCCGCGCGATCCCCCGGCAGGGCCCCCGAGGTGCCCGGAGCAGGCGCGGACGACGGACGTGTCCGTAACCTGGGAAGACGGTGAGACGCACACCACAGGGCATGGCATGCTGGTCCTCCCAGCAGATGCCCTCGAGCTCGAGGAGGTGCCCTTCCAACCCACGCCACGCGGCCGGGCGGACGAAGCGGCCGCGACCCGAGTCAAGGAGGAAACGTCATGGAGATCAACGTCGTCGGACGCCACATGGATGTCCCCGACCGCTTTCGTCGCCACCTGGAGGACAAGCTCGACAAGGTCACCCAGCTCGCGCCCACGGCGCTCAGGGTGGATGTCGAGGTCTCCCAGGAGAAGAACCCGCGCCAGAACGAGCTGAGCGACCGCGTGGAACTGACCGTCCACGACCGCGGCGCCGTGATCCGCTCCGAGGCCCGAGCCGATGACCTGTACGCCGCCCTCGATGTCGCCTACGGCAAGCTGCTCGAGCGCCTCCGCCGCGCCCGGGACCGCCGCAAGGACCACCGCCGAGGCCGCGAGCGCTCGCACACCGCCGCCGAGACCGTGCGCACGATGACGCCCGCCGAGGGCACCGAGGCGGTCGACGCCGACGAGACGACCGCGGAGGCCGTGCTCGGCGCCGATGGCGAGAGCCCGATCGTGATCCGCGAGAAGCGGCATGCCGCCACCCCCATGTCGATCGACGACGCGCTCTACCGGATGGAGCTCGTCGGCCACGACTTCTTCCTGTTCATCGACCAGGGATCCGGCAACCCCAAGGTGGTCTACCGCCGCAAGGGCTGGGACTACGGTGTGATCGAGCTCGAGGCCGGCGCCTCCGAGCCGCAGGGCGCCGAGGCCTCCTGATCCGTCCGGGACGACCGACGCGGCCGCGCGGAACCGGCGAGCACCGGGTCGCGCGGCCGCGTTGCGTCCACCGGCGCTCCCGGCGGCCGCCGTCGTGCCCCGAGTGTCCGCGGGCGCTGATAGGTTCCGCCGCATGGCGTCGCACGGACAGCTCCTCCGGGCGCCTCTCGCGACCCGAGGAGGTCCCATGCCCGACCGCGTGACCTGGGCACAGGCCCGCCGCATCGCCCTGCGCAGTCAGGGCATCGGACGCACCCGGCGCGACACGCCGCCCGATCGCCGGTCGAGCCGCGAGGCGCTGCGCCGCACGATCGCCCGCACGCACCTGCTGCAGATCGACTCGGTCAACGTCTTCGCGCGCGCCCACCACATGCCCGTCTTCACGCGCGCCGGACGCTGGGACCCCGCCGTGCTCGAGACCGCCTCCGCGCCCGGACCGCACCGGCTGCTCGTCGAGTCCCTCGCCCACGAGGCCGCGTACACGACGCTGCCCGTCCACGAGCTGCTCGCCTTCCGGCGCCGCCGAGCGGCCCAGAGGGACTGGGGCGCCGTGCGCCGTGCCGCGGGGGCCGACCCCGACGTGCTCGCCGGCATCGAGCGCACCGTCGGCGAGCACGGCCCCGTGAGCGCCGCCGCCGTCTCCCGCCTGCGTGGCGACGACCGCAAGCCCGAGGAGGGATGGGGCTGGCGACGCACCGACACCCAGTGGATCGTCGAGTACCTGTTCCGCAGCGGTCGCCTGGACTGCGTGGGCCGCAACGCCGGCTTCGAACGCCTCTACACCCTCGCCTCATGCCGGACGGCGGCGGCGCCGTTCGGACCGTGCGGCGGCGTCGAGGAGCCCGGCGCCCCGGAGGATCCGACGGCGGTGCTCGAGCTGACCCGCCGTGCCGCGGCGGCCCTCGGGATCGCCGCTCCCGCTGACATCGCCGACTACTTCCGCCTGCCCCAGCGCGAGGTCGCGCCCGCACTCGCGTCCTTGCGCGCGAGCGGGGAGCTGCGCACGGTCGCCGTCGGCCATCCTCGCGGCGACCGGGAGATGCTGTGCTGGCACGAGGCGCCGTCGGCGGCCCCGGTCGTCGCCGAGGCGCTCGTGAGCCCCTTCGACCCGGTCGCCTTCTTCCGGCGGCGTCTCGCGGAGCTGTTCGACGTCGAGTACCGCATCGGCATCTACACCCCGCGTGAGCGGCGCACCCACGGCTACTACCCGTTGCCCTTCCTGCTCGGCGACCGCTTCGAGGCCCGCGTCGACCTGCGGGCGGACCGTGCTCGCGGTGTGCTCGAGGTGTGCGAGGCGCATCGCGAGCCGCTCGAGCACCTCGAGCGGCGTCACCGCCCCGAGACCGTCGTCGTGGCCCGGGCGCTCGCCCGAGAGCTCGAGCGCGCCGCCACCTGGCAGGGGCTGTCCGCGATCGAGGTCCGAGTGCGCGGGGATCTCGCCCCCGCCCTCGCCGGGGCGCTCGGCTGAGGGAGACGGCCGGCGCGCCCCGGCGGGGGAGCGACGGAAGGCGCCCGAGGCGATGAGGGACACGCGCCGTAGGATGGATCGCGGCCCGTCTGCCACACTGGACGGCGCATCCGGGCGCGTGGACCTGCGCCCAGCTGGACACCACCGGCCGCAGGGGCCGGTCCGACGATCCGGGACGGGCCCCGCCCGGCCCGCGAATGGGGAGCACGAGTGGTCAACCTCTTCGACACCATCCTCCGCGCCGGCGAGGGCCGCGAGCTGCGCAAGCTCGAGTCCTTCGCCAAGCGGGTCTCGGCAGCCGGCGACGCCTTCGCCGACCTGAGCGACGCCGAGCTGCGTGAGGAGAGCGACCGCTTCCGAGAGCGGCTCGAGGACGGAGAGACCCTCGACGACGTGGCCGTCGAGGCGTTCGCGGTGGTCCGCGAGGCCGCCGACCGCACGCTGGGCCAGCGCCCGTACGACGTCCAGGTGATGGGCGGCTACGCGCTGCACCGCGGCAAGATCGCCGAGATGAAGACCGGCGAGGGCAAGACCCTCGTGGCCACGCTGCCCGCCTACCTCAACGCGCTCGCGGGCAAGGGCGTGCACATCGTGACCGTCAACGACTACCTCGCCAGCTACCAGAGCGACATCATGGGCCGCGTGTTCCGCGCCCTCGGTCTCACGACCGGCGTCATCACGGCGGGCCTGACCCCGGAGGAGCGCCGCGAGCAGTACGCCGCCGACATCACCTACGGCACGAACAACGAGTTCGGCTTCGACTACCTGCGCGACAACATGGCCGTCTCGGCGGCCGAGAAGGTCCAGCGCGGCCACTTCTTCGCCATCGTCGACGAGGTCGACTCGATCCTGATCGACGAGGCCCGCACCCCGCTCATCATCTCCGGGCCCGCGTCGGGGGACGCCAACAAGTGGTACGCCGAATTCGCGAAGGTCGCCCAGCTGCTGCGGCGCGACCGCGACTACGAGGTCGACGAGAAGAAGCGCACGGTGGGCGTGCTCGAGGCCGGCATCGACCGGGTCGAGGACCACCTGGGCATCGACAACCTGTACGAGTCGCTCAACACGCCGCTCATCTCCTTCCTCAACAACTCCATCAAGGCCAAGGAGCTGTTCAAGCGCGACAAGGACTACGTCGTGCTCAACGGCGAGGTCATGATCGTCGACGAGCACACCGGGCGCATCCTGCCCGGCCGTCGGTACAACGAGGGCATGCACCAGGCCATCGAGGCCAAGGAGGGCGTGCAGATCAAGGCGGAGAACCAGACGCTCGCCACGATCACGCTCCAGAACTACTTCCGCCTGTACTCCAAGCTCTCGGGCATGACCGGTACCGCGGACACCGAGGCCGCCGAGTTCCAGGGCACCTACAAGCTCGGCGTGGTGCCGATCCCGACGAACCGGCCGATGCAGCGCGTCGACCAGGCCGACCTCGTGTACAAGAACGAGGAGGGCAAGTTCGACGCGGTCGTCGCGGACATCGTCGAGCGGCACGCGCAGGGTCAGCCGGTGCTCGTCGGTACGACGAGCGTCGAGAAGTCCGAGCTGCTGTCGTCCAAGCTCAAGAAGCAGGGCGTGCCGCACGAGGTCCTCAACGCGAAGCAGCACGAGCGCGAGGCCTCGATCGTCGCGCTGGCGGGCCGCAAGGGCGCCGTCACGGTCGCGACGAACATGGCAGGCCGCGGTACCGACATCATGCTCGGCGGCAACGCCGAGTTCATGGCGGTCGCGGACCTCGCGGCGCGCGGCCTCGACGCCGCGGAGAACCCGGAGGAGTACGAGGCCGCCTGGCCCGACGCGCTCGAGAAGGCGAAGGCCGCGGTCGCGGCGGAGCACGACGAGGTCCGCGAGCTCGGCGGCCTCTACGTGCTCGGCACCGAGCGCCACGAGTCGCGCCGCATCGACAACCAGCTGCGCGGTCGTTCCGGCCGTCAGGGCGACCCGGGCGAGTCCCGCTTCTACCTCTCCCTCACGGACGAGCTCATGCGCAACTTCAACCCGGGTGTGGCCCAGCGGATCATGAACAGTCCGTCGATCCCGGACGACATGGCGCTCGAGTTCGGCTTCGTCTCGAAGGCGATCCAGAACGCGCAGGCGCAGGTCGAGGGGCGCAACGCCGAGCAGCGCAAGAACGTGCTCAAGTACGACGACGTGATGAACCGCCAGCGCGAGGCCATCTACACGGACCGCCGTTCGATCCTCGAGGGAGAGGACCTGCAGGACCGGGTGCGCCGCTTCGTGGAGGACGCCGTCGGGAACATCGTGGACGCGGCCACCGAGGAGGGCCAGGCCACCGACTGGGACCTCGACCAGCTGTGGCGGGACCTGGCAGAGCTCTACCCCGTGGGCATCTCGCAGGAGGACGTCCTCGACGAGGTCGGCGGCCGGGGCCGGCTCAAGGCCGAGGTCCTCAAGCGCGAACTCGTTTCCGATGCGCTCCTGGCGTACGAGGACCGGGAGGCGCAGGTGGGATCTGAGGCGCTGCGGGAGGCGGAGCGTCGCGTGGTGCTCGCCACCATCGGGCGCCGCTGGCAGGAGCATCTCTACGAGATGGACTACCTCAAGGAGGGCATCGGGCTGCGCGCGATGGCCCAGCGCGACCCGCTCGTCGAGTACGAGCGCGAGGGCCACCTGATGTTCAACGACATGATCGCCGGGATCAAGGAGGATGCCGTCGGCTACCTCTTCAACCTCGACGTGCAGGTCTCCCAGCCCACGTCCGTCGTCCCGCAGGCCGTCGCCGACCTCGTCAAGGTCGCCGGCGGACCCGGGGCGACGCCTGCCGCGGATGCCGAGGGCGACGCGCACGACACCGACGACGGGCCGGGCGAGGACACGGACGACCGCGCCGAGACCGAGGCGCCGGTCATCTCCGCGAAGGGCCTGACCGACGGGGTCAAGGCGCAGGATCTGCAGTACTCGGCCGCCACCGTCGAGCAGACCGCTCGCCCCGCCTCGCGGGCCGAGCGCCGTCGTCAGGAGCGCGAGGAGCGCCGCAAGCGGACGTGACGGCGCTCGGGGGCACCGAGATCGCCGACACGGGCGGAGGTCGAGCGCCCGCGATCGAGACCGCGTTGTCGGCCGCTCGGATGACGTGGGACTTCCGGACCGGGCCCGGCTGCCGGGAGCTCACCCGATCTCGAGAACGGTGACCTTCCACCCGCGTGGGCGCAGCTCCCAGCGCATCGCGATGAAGCGCGCACGGCCCGTCTCGAGCAGCACGGCGCTCGCCTCGACCGTGGCCTCGTTGACCACGCACGTGCGCACCCCGCGTAGCACGACCCGCGAAGGAAGGGCGCGCACGGCGCTCGTGCTCGTGGATCGCAAGCGGCGCGTAAGGTGGGCGCGGCGCTCGAGCATCGTGGTGATCTCCGGTGTCACCAGGCGCGACAGCGTCGTCGCCGGACGCTGGTCGCGGATGATCTCGACGGCGAAGCGGGCGACGGACTCGACCATCCGCTCGGCCGTGCGCGGATCCTCGAGGGGAATGGGAACGCCGCTCGTGTCGGCGGCGACGGGATGTTGATCGGTCGCGGTCATCTCGGCTCCTGGGGTGCGCTCTCGGAGGCGGGGAAGCCGGCCGGGACGGTGAGCTGCTGCCCCGGTTCGATGTGGTCGGGATCGGTCCCGATCACCGTGCGGTTGGCCTCGTAGAGGACCGGCCAGGCAGATGCGACGTCCGCGTCGGCGTCGCGCCCCGGCCCGAGCAGGTCATCGGCGATGCCCCACAGGCAGTCGCCGCGCTCGACCACGACGATGTGCGGCGCGCGCTCGGGCAGCACGTGGTGAGCATCGCCCTCGGTCGGCGGCGCCTCACCCGTCGGCGCGGACGAGTCCACGGGATCGGGCGCGGGCTCTGCCCACCCGAGAGGCGGAAGATCAGGCGCATCGGTGTCCGAGGGAGCGGGCCGGGACGGAGCGGTGTCGGTGGGCGGGCCCTGGTCCGTCTCGTTCTCGCCGTCCCCGCTCGCGTCATCCGCCGGGGTGGCGGGGACCGTCGTGCTGCGCAGGGCCGCGGCGAGGGCAGCACGGTCGGCGACGAGCCCGGCCGTGCGGATCGTCTCGACGCCGCTCGGGCCGTCATTTCCGGGATCCGCTGCCGCGGCCACGGCCGGTGCGGTCGCGTCCACGACCGGATCGGCGTGAGCGACTCCCGCGGACAGCCCGGTGGCGGCCGAGGCGACCATCGCCGAGGCGGCGATCCGGCGTGCCAGGGACGGGGCCAGCATGCGCAGCAGCGTGAGTCCCCGGCGGCCGGTCGGCCCGCGGCCTCGCGAGACGAGGACCACGGCGGCGAGAGCCGCGATCACGGCCAGGTGGGCGCAGGCGAGCCCGGTCGCTGCGGTGAGGACGGCCAGGAGGGCGAGGAGCAGAGCCGGCTCGCCGGCGAGCGTCGTCGCGGCGACTCCGGCGCGAGCGGCACCGGCCGCCGCGACCGCGGAACCGACCGCCGCGAGGAGCGTGCCGGCAACGGCTGCTGCCGTGCGCGCGAGGAGCGACGTGGACGTCGTGCACGTGCTCACGGACTCGCCCATGATGTCCCGCCCCCTTTGCTGACGTTTGATGCAGTTTGATGTCTTGTGGTGATGGATGGACCCTACCGGTGTGTGGTCCGGTCCACAAGAGGCCGGTCCACAAGAGGTGTGTGCGGCTCGGGCATCGAACGGTCCGTGGCAGCAGAGGGAGAGGTGCCCGGCCCCCGCTACAGTGAGCGCGTGTCGATGAACGGGATGTTCGAGGATCTCGAGGGGCGCCTCGCGCATCTCGAGGATCAGCAGATCCGGGCGACGGCCGAGGATCTCGCTCGGGCCGAGCGAAGCCAGGTCGCGCTCGTCGACCGGCTGCGCGCCGCGGAGGATCTCCCGCTCGTCGTGCATCTCGCGGCGGGGAGTCCGGTCGAGGGGCCGGTCGTGGAGGTCGGCCGCACCTGGATGATGCTGGGCCACGAGCGCGATCGTGGGGCGCGTGCGGTGATCCCGCTCGCCCAGGTCACGTCGATCGAGGGACTGCCCGTGCGGGCACGACCCGCCCCGGCCTCTCCGCTGGGCGCGCGACCGCTGACGTCCGTGCTGCGCCGGATCGCGCGCGACCGCTCCCTGGTACGGGTGCGGATGCCGTCGGCGACGCTGCCGGGTCGCCTCGCGAGCGTCGGGGAGGACTTCGTGGACATCGTGTCCCAACCGACGGGGGAGCGGGGTGCGGTGGCGAACGGTGGCACCTCCACGGTCCCGACGGCCGCGATCGTCCTCATCTCACTCGACTGAGGTCGCGAGTCAGGGTCCGGATCCGTGCTCCGCGGGGCCGGTCAGATCAGCGATTCTGCTCGGCCTCGAGAGCCCGCTCGGCGGCCAGATGGCGCTCGGTCTGGGCGTAGCTGCGCTCGATGTACGCCTCGATCTCGGACTGCTCGACCCGCCATTGCCCGCGGCCACCGACCTTGATGGCACGCAGCTCGCCCGAGCGGACGAGCGCGTAGGCCTGGGAGGCCGAGATCGACAGCATCTCGGCCACGTCGGACAGGGGTACGAAGCGAGCGGGCATCACGATCCTCATCGGCTCGTCGCGGGCAAGCGGCTCGGGCCATTGTGCCACCGCCTCGCCCCCTCGGCCGTGAGGGGTGCGACCCGGTGGACGGGGCCGCGGATCATCCACCATCGGGTGTTCCACGGCGCGCCGAGCGCCGTCGTGGCCTAGTCTGCCCCCGTACGGCACCGCACGGGGCCGTGCCGAGTTCGGGGGGACGTCGGGGTCTCCTTGCCGACCGTCGAGGAGGCACCGTGACCGCCGCCGCCCTTCGCCTGCGCCGCCCCCGCTGGCGCGACCCGCGCCTGCTCATCGGCATCGTGCTCGTGCTGGTGAGCGTGATCGCCGGGATGCTGCTCGTCTCCCGCCTGGCGGCGACGACCACGGTGCTCGTGGCCCGCGGGGACGTGGTCGTCGGGGACGTCCTCGAGTCCGATGACTTCACGACCGCCGAGCTGCGTCTCGGCGAGCAGGTCGCACGCTACGCCGACTCACCCGACGACATCCCCGACGGCGCGGTCGCGACCGCCACCGTGCACGCGGGCGAGCTGCTGCCTCTCAGCGCGATCGGGCAGGCCGACGGCGTCCAGCTGCGGCCCGTCGTGGTCGCGGTCGACAGCGCCGTCGCCGCCTCCGTCGGACCCGGTGCGCAGGTCGAGCTGTGGACGACTCCGACGGGGACGTCGACCGAGGCGCGCGCCACCTCGACGCTGCTCGTCGAGGACGGCGTGGTCCGCTCCGTCGACGAGGGCAGCTCGCTCGGGATGCGCTCGATGACCATCGAGGTCCTCGTCCCCGCCGATGACGTGCCCGCCGTGCTCGAGGCGCTCGCCGCCGACGACCGGCTCGACGTGATCGCGGTCCCCGGCGCCCGCGGGGTCACGCCGTGATCGACGTCGTCCTGTGCGCCTCGGGCAGCGACGAGGTCCGCATCGTGCACGGGATCGCGCAGGAGCATGCTCGGGACCTCCGCGTGGTGCGACGCTGCGCCGACCTCGCCGAGACGCTCGGCGTGGTCACGGCGGGGATCGGCGACGTCGTGCTGATAGACCTCGCCGTGCGCGGCCTCAGCCGAGACGCCCTCACGGACCTCATGGACGCGGGCGCCGCCGTCGTCGGCATCGCGCACCCCGGGGCCGCGGGCTCGACGGCCCTCGGGCTGCGGCACGTGGTGGAGACCGATGCGCCGGTCGCCGACGTGGTCGGGGCGCTTCTCGCGGCGCTCGACCCCGACGACGCTCCGGCCGACGCGTGGGTGCAGGCGGAGCCCGAGAAGGCCGGACCACGCGGCCGGATGATCGCGGTCTGGGGCCCCCTCGGCGCCCCAGGGCGCTCGACCCTGGCCGCGAACCTCGCCCATGAGGCGGCGCTCGGGGGCACCTCGACGATCCTCGTGGACGCCGACACCTACGGTCCCGCGCTCGCGCAGATCCTCGGCATCCTCGACGAGTCCCCCGGACTGGTCGCGGCGTGCCGGGCGAGCAGCCGCGGCACCCTCGACGCCGAGGCGGTAGCCGCGCTCGTCCCGGACGTGCACCCGCATCTGCGCTTCCTGAGCGGCATCGGGGTCGCCGCTCGCTGGCCCGAGGTGCGCGACAGCTCGCTCGAGGGGGTGTGGGACGCACTGCGGGCCACCGGCTCCCTCATCGTGGCGGACGTCGGGTTCTGCCTCGAGGAGGACGAGGAGCTCAGCTACGACACGATGGCGCCACGCCGCAACGTCGCCACCACGAGCGCCCTCGCGCACGCGGACGTCGTGGTCGCCGTGGTCGGCGCGGACCCCGTCTCGATCACGCGCCTGCTGCGGGAGGCGGACCGGCTCGGCGAGCTCGGCGCGCAGGCGCCCCACGTGGTCGTCAATCGTCACGCCTCTCCCGTACCCGTCGACCGGGTGCGTGAGCTCGTGGCCTCACGCCTGCCCGTCGCCTCGATCACCGTCCTGCCCGATGACCCTGCGACGTGCCGGCGCGCGGCCTGGGACGGGTCCCTGCTGTCCGAGGCCGGTGCGCGCACGCCGTTGCGGCGGGCCGTGAGGGACCTCGCCCTCGCGCTCGCCGCCGAGGAGGAGACGGCGCCAGGTGCTGCCGGCTCAGCGTGACAGGATGACGCCCATGAGGATCTACGTGCCCCTGCTCACCGCCGACGTCGAGGCCCTGCGGCACGCCGCGGCGGGGGCGGGCCGTCTGCTGCTCCCGAGCGGGCGTCCGACGTGGGCCGTGACCCCGGCGTCCCGGGCCGACCGGGCAGGGGAGGATCTCGAGGACCTCGAGTACGACGCGCTCCAGGATGCCGTGTACGCGGGTCTCGAGCACGTCGAGGACGCTGCTCGGCGCTCGGCGCCCGGGACCCGCCGCATCGGTGTGGCCGCGGGGGACGTCTCCGACGCGGCGGTCGCCGAGGCCTCCGACACCGGCGGCGCCTTCGGCGTCGTGATGGTCCGCGACGAGGAGCTCCGGATCGCGAGCCTGCACGTCACCGAGCGGGGCGCCACCGCGGTCCGCGAGGACGACACCGACCCCGCACTGCTGTGGTTCGACGTCGGGGAGCTGCCCACGGCGCTCGACTACCTGGCCGAGCCCGCCGCGTAGTCGGCCGCGCTGCGCTCCTCGAGGGCGAGCACCTGGGAGACATAGGGCAGAGCGGCCTGTTCGATCTTCCGGCCCAGCAGCGGGACCTTCGCCACGAGCTCGCCGTCGATGCTCATCCGGGAGCCGGTCTCCCCCTCGGCGGTGAGCGCGACATCGCCCGTCATGCGCGCGGGCGCCCCAGCGACCTCGAAGGCGATGCTGCCGTGCCGTGAGCCGTCCGCCGCGGGAGCCTGCCACGTCTGGGTCTCCCGGATCGTCACGGTGGCCCCGACGAAGCGGCGCAGGAGGTCGGGGATGCGGTCGGTGGGCATCTGGATCGCGGTCGTCACGGTGAACGCGTCGGCCGGGTTCCCCTGCACGGTCGCGGTCGCCTCGTGCGCGTGCAGCACCCGGGCGCGCACCTGCGCGTAGGCGGGGTCCGCGTACATGCGCGCGACGTCGGCGACCCCGAGCGGCAGGTGCAGCGTCTCGGACAGGTGCATGGCGGGGATTCCTCTCGGGATGGTGGGGACGGCGTCACGGGGCGACGGCGCGTCGTGCGTCCGACCCTAGTGCCCGCGCGCCCCTATCCTGGGAGCATGCCGAGCCTTGCGAAGTTCCTCTCCGACGCGCCGGGGCACGACGAGCGTGCCGCCGAGTGGCTGCAGCTCCTGGTCGGGGACTGGAATCTCATCTCCGACCTCATGCGCGCCGACCTCGTGCTGTGGGTCCAGCGGGAGGGGGAGGCCGTGGCGGTCGCGCACTGCCGCCCCTCGACCGGCTCGACCGTCTACTACGAGGACCCGGTCGGCGGGCGCGCCACGGCCCAGAGCAATCCCGACCTGCTCGCCCTGTTGACCGGTCAGGCCGACTCCGCGCCCGTGCGGCGCGTCCAGCGGGAAGGACGCGAGGCCGAGCTGTTCATCGTGCCCGTCCGCCAGGACGGCCGCACGATCGCGGTGGTCACGGTCGAGTCGCCGCTCATGACGTCGCCCCCCTCGGAGCCTGAGACGCGTTTCACGGAGATGGGGCGTCGTCTGCTGCGGATGGTCGCCGCGGGGGCCTTCCCGATCGCGGGGGCGCCGATCCCGCCCCGCCGCGGGGCCCCGCGCGTGGTCGACGGCATCGTCGAGCTCGACGACCAGGGTGTCGTGCTGTGGGCCTCCCCGAACGCTCTCTCGGCGTTCCACCGCTTCGGGGTCGCGGGGGAGATGGCCGGGACAACGCTCGCGGAGCTGTCCACGGCCGTCCTGCAGTCCCGAGCACCGGTCGACGAGTCCCTCCCGCTCGTGCTCATGGGCCGCGCCGCGTGGCGCAGCGACATGCAGGCACGGGGCGGGACCCTCTCCCTGCGGGCGGTCCCGCTCACGGAGGGCGGGGTGCGCACCGGGGCGATCGTGCTCGTGCGCGACGTGACCGAGCTGCGCCGCCGTGAGCGTGAGCTCATGACCAAGGACGCGACGATCCGCGAGGTCCACCACCGGGTCAAGAACAACCTGCAGACGGTCGCCGCCCTGCTGCGCCTGCAGTCGCGTCGCATGACGTCCCCCGAGGCGCGGGCCGCGCTGACCGAGGCGATGCGACGCGTCTCGACGATCGCGCTCGTCCACGAGTCGCTGCTGCAGGGCAGCGAGGAGGCCGTGTTCTTCGACGAGGTGATCGACCGCTGTCTGCGGCTCGCGGTCGACGCCGCGAGCGCATCCGTGCGCCGTGCCGACGCCGAGCCCATCGAGGGCGCGCCCCAGGTCGAGGTCCGCACCGAGCGCATCGGCAAGGCCGGCACGGTCAACGCGGAGGAGGCCACGCCGCTCGCCCTCGTGGTGACCGAGCTCGTGACCAACGCCGTCGAGCACGGGCTCGCGACGACGGGCGGGACCCTGACGGTGCGCAGCGAGCGCACGGGCTCGCACCTGGTGATCCGGATCGAGGACGACGGGACCGGCATGGGGGACACCAAGCCCACCGGGCTGGGCACGAACATCGCGTCGACGCTCGTGCAGGGCGAGCTGGGCGGCACCCTGACCTGGGACGACATGCCCGAGGGCGGCACGCGCGCGACTCTCGACGTCTACCTCGACCCCATCACCGTCTGAGCGCTGCTCCGCCGGCAGCGGAGACGGCGACGGCCGGCCCCCGCCGGGACCGGCCGTCGAGCGCGGTCGGGTTCAGCCGGCGCGACGGGCGCGCGCGGTGCGGCGCTTGAGCGAGCGGCGCTCGTCCTCGGATAGGCCGCCCCAGACACCCGAGTCCTGACCGCTCTCGAGAGCGAACTTCAGGCAGGTCGTCATGACCTCACAGCGCTGGCAGACCGCCTTCGCCTCCTGGATCTGTGTGATCGCCGGTCCGGTGTTGCCGATCGGGAAGAACAGCTCGGGATCCTGTGTGAGGCATTCTGCGCGGTGGCGCCAGTCCATCGAAACTCTCTCTTTCCAGAGCATCCTGCCGAGGCCCCAGGGGCCGCCAGGATGCGGTTCGTCCCGCGGGACGTGTGCAGAAGGGTCATCGCCGATCGGCCGGGGAGTCCTGTCCCCGGCGTGCTCGGGCCGTGATCCATTGTCCCCAGCGGCGTGAACGCACGACAAGGGATTGCACGGCCCACTTCGGTGGCACTTCCCACACCAGGCGCCCTTGCGGGCCCAGGACGACGTGCCCGCATGAGCTCCCGCTCGGCCGTGGGTGCCGCGGCGCCGATCACCCGGGCGGTGCCCGATACAGTGCACGTCATGACCCGGCCCGATCCCGCCCCCTCGACCTCCCGGCCTCGCGCCGCCGCGGTGGGTCTGCTGGCCCTCGAGGCGCTCACGCTGCTCGCGATCGCCTCGCTCGCCCTGCTCGACGGGGCCCGCAGCTCGGGCGAGCTTCGCACCTTCGCGATGGGCATCGCCGCGTTCCTCGCCGTGTTCGCCGTGCTGGTCGGCGCGGCGGCCCTCTCGGTCCTGCGTGAACGGCGATTCGGCATCGGCTTCGGCATCACCTGGCAGCTTTTCCAGGCGCTCGTCGGGGCCTCGCTGCTGCGGGCCTCGCTCCTCGCGGCCGGCCTGTTCGCGCTGGTCACTGCGGTCCTCGCGTTCGTGCTGCTGTTCCAGCTGTCCCGGACGACGCCGACGCCGCTCGAACGGGACTGAGCCCGCCGAGCGGCGCCGATCGATGCGGTGTCCTCGTGTGCGCGACTACTCGTCGGCGGCCGCGAGCGCCTGCGCGGGAGCGGTCCGGGCCGCGCGACGCCCGGGCAGCACCGAGGCCGCCCAGCCCGCGAGCACGGCCAGCACGAGCACCGCGGCGATCTGGAGCCACGGGATCGTGATCGTCACGGGGAATCCCCCGCCGAGGATGCACCAGATCCCCGCGACCCCGTAGATCCCGCCGAGCACGATGCCGAGCACGGCGCCGATGACGGCGAGCAGCACGCCCTCCCAGCCGAGCATCGAGCGCATCTGGCCGCGGGTTGTCCCGAGCGCCCGCAGCAGGGCGTTCTCGCCGCTGCGCTCGATCACGCCGAGGCTCAGCGTGTTGGCCACGCCCACGAGCGCGACGAGCACGGCGACCGCGAGCAGGGCCAGCGTGATCCCCAGCAGCACGTCGAGGACCTGCCCGTAGGTCTCCCGCTCGACGCCGCCGAAGTCGGCCTGTGCCTCGACGAATCCGTCCTGGGATAGGACGTCCTGCACGTCGCCGACCACGGTCATCGCGTCGGCGTCGCCCCGCTCGGGTGACCCCGGCGCGGCGAAGCGGGCGAGGACGACGGGCTGGACCTGGTCACCGGCCAGGGCGCGGAGCGTCGCGGGCGTGGTGAGCGACAGGTGGAGGTTGCCGTCGACGTGCACCGTGACGGTCACCTCTCGGCCGTCCACGCCGGTCAGCTCGAGCCGCTGGCCGTCGCTGACGTCGAAGCGCGTGGCCCGGTCGGTGCCGAGCACGATGACGTCGTCGCGGATCTCCGAGGCCAGGTCGTCGCGGTTGGAGACCGCGGCGAGCTGCTCGGGCCTCACCGCGTACAGCGTCATGTCCTCGGCGGCGTGCACGTCGATGTCGGCACGTGCGGCCGTCTCGGTGGTGGCGATCCCGCGGACGTCGCCGATGCGGGCGGCGGCGTCCCCGGGGAGGGCTTGACCGGTGATGACGGCGTCGATCGGGCGCGCATCGGCGAGATCCCGCGTGAGCGAGACGTCCGCGGTGCGGGCGCCGACCGCCATCATGGTCATGAGCGTCGTCCCGATCACGAGCGCCGCGATCGTGGCGGCGCTGCGACCCGGGTGGCGGCGGGTGGTCGCCGCGGCGAGCCGCGCAGGGGTGCCGCCGACGCGGCCGACGACGGCGCCCGCGGCCCGGGCGAGCGGACCGGTCAGGGCGACGAGCAGGAGCAGCAGGCCGACGAAGCTGACGATGCCACCGATCACGCCCAGCACGATCCCCATGCCCGCCTGGCCGGAGCTCGACAGGGCGGCCCCGCCCACGAGCGCACCGAGGCCGAGCACGAGGCCGAGGATGCCGATGCCCTCCCGGGCGCCGACGCGACGCGTCGCGGCCGGCGGCTCGGGCCGGAGCGCCTGCAGCGGCGCCACGCGCGTGGCGCGCCGTGCCCGCAGCACGCCGG
>DAMDHZ010000014.1:0-10405 GCA_032101665.1 Brachybacterium sp.
CGTAGCGCTCCTCGACCCGTGCGCCGACCGCGAGCGCCCACGGGCCGGTGATCCGCTGGCCGAGCGCGCAGTGCAGCACGACCCGCCAGTCGCCCAGCTCGTCGAGGAACCGCTCGATGACCAGGTGGTCGGGGCCCGGCACGACCCCGAGCGCCTCCTCCTGCTCGCGCAGATAGGAGATGACCGCGCCCGCGGCGTTCTCGTCGAGCCCGAGGGCGGCGAGCTCACGGTGCGCGGCGTCCGGGGCGAGGTGGGCGACCTCAGCCTGGAACGCGGCGAGGGCACGCCCCAGCACGGGCGGGCGGCCCACGCCGTCGCCGTGCCAGAACGGGATCCGTCCGGCCAGCCCGAACGCGGGGGAGACCGTCACCCGGTCGTGGGTGATCTCCTCGATCCGCCAGCTCGAGGTCCCGAGCGTGATCACGTCCCCGCGGCGCGACTCGTAGACCATCTCCTCGTCGAGCTCGCCCACGCGGCGGGCCTGGGTGTCCTCGTCACCCGCGACGATGAAGACCGGGAACAGGCCGCGGTCGGGGATCGTGCCGCCGCTCGTGACCGCGAGGCGCTGGGCTCCGGGCCGGCCCACGAGGGTTCCCGCCTCGCGGTCGTGGACCAGGCGCGGCCGCAGCTCGCTGAAGGCGGTCGACGGGTAGCGGCCCGCGAGCAGGTCGATCGTCTGGTCGAAGGCGGAGCGGGGGAGCGCCGCGTACGGCGCGGCCGAGCGCACGAGATCGAACCACTCCTCGACGTCGAGATCGTCCATGGCCGCGGCCGACACGGTGTGCTGGGCGAGCACGTCCAGGGCGTTGCGGGGGACCGCGAGCGGTTCGATGCGGCCCGCGAGGGACTCGCGCACGGTCACGGCGGCACGCACGACGTCCGCGGCGTGCAGCGGATGGACCACGCCGCGGGACACGGCGCCGACGTCGTGCCCGGCGCGGCCGATCCGCTGCAGCGCGGAGGACACCGAGAAGGGGGACTCGACCTGAATCACCAGGTCGACCGCGCCCATGTCGATCCCCAGCTCGAGCGAGGAGGTCGCGACGACGCAGCGCAACCGGCCCGCCTTGAGCTCCTCCTCGATGCTCGTGCGGTGCTCCTTGGACATGGAGCCGTGATGCGCGCGAGCGATCTCCTCCGCCTCGGCATCCGCGCTCTCGGGCGCCTCGGGGTCGGTCGCGGCGATCCGTCGGGCGTGCAGGCGGTTGAGCTTGCCGGTCAGGCGCTCGGCCTGGCGCCGGGAGTTGGTGAACACGATTGTCGAGCGGTGGGCGGCCACCTCGGCATAGACGGCGCGTTCGACGTGCGGCCAGATGGTGCCCGACACGTCGTCCTCGTCGACTGCGTCGGCCGGCGGCTCGATCGCGGCGAGGTCGGTGACGGGCAGTGTCACGCGCACGTCCCAGCGCTTGGCCGACGGCGGTCGCACGACGCCGAGCCCGCGCCCGCGCCCGCTTCCGGTGAGGAACGCGGCGACCTCGTCGACGGGTTCGACGGTGGCCGACAGCCCGATCCGCTGGGCCGGCTGCTCGGTGAGCGCGTCGAGGCGGGCGAGCGACAGCGCGAGGTGCACACCGCGCTTGGTGCCGGCGACCGCGTGGACCTCGTCGACGATCACCGTGTCGACGCTCGCGAGGGTCTCGCGCGCGGCCGAGGACAGCAGCAGGAACAGCGACTCGGGCGTCGTGATGAGGATGTCCGGCGGATGTGCGACGAGCCGCCGGCGCTCGGCGGGCGGGGTGTCGCCCGTGCGGACGCCGACGCTCACGGGGCGATGATCGAGCCCGAGGCGCTCGGCGGCCCGGAGCGTGCCGACGAGCGGGGAGGTCAGGTTCCGCTCGACGTCGACGCCGAGGGCCTTGAGCGGGGACACGTACAGCACGCGCGTGCCGCGGGGCGCCGGGTCATCGGCCGTGCCGAACTGCAGGCGATCGATCGCGCTCAGGAAGGCCGCGAGGGTCTTGCCCGATCCGGTGGGGGCGACGACGAGGGTGTCGTCACCTGCCGCGACGGAGCGCCAGGCGCCCTCCTGCGCCGGGGTGGGCTCGCCGAAGGCCTCGGCGAACCAGCTCGCCGTGGCGGGGGAGAACAGCTCCACCGCGGAACGCTCGGCCTCCGCGGTCCCCGAGGACGGCACGGCTCCGCGATCGGTCGAGTGCTCGTGGTTGCGGGGCATGAGGACATTGTGGGCGAGACCCCTGACGAACGGGGGCGCAGAGCGACCGCCCCGAGGACCTCCCGAGACATCCCCGGGTGATCGTGGCAGGATGGACAGGGCCCGGGGCCCGTCGATCCGGCCCTGGAAGAGTCAACAGCAAAGGATGGATGACATGGCGGGTAACACCGAGTACACGCTCCCCGATCTCCCCTACGACTACAGCGCTCTCGAGCCTGCGATCTCCGGCAAGATCATGGAGCTCCACCACGACAAGCACCACGCGACGTACGTCAAGGGTGCCAACACCGCCCTCGAGAAGCTCGCCGCGGCCCGCGAGTCGGGCGAGTTCGGCAACATCAACCAGCTGTCGAAGGATCTCGCCTTCAACCTCGGCGGTCACGTGAACCACTCGATCTTCTGGACGAACCTCTCGCCCGAGGGCGGCGACAAGCCGGAGGGCGAGCTGGCGTCCGCGATCGACGACCAGTTCGGCTCGTTCGACGCGTTCCGCGCCCAGTTCTCCGCCGCCGCGCTGGGCATCCAGGGCTCGGGGTGGGCGATCCTCGCCTTCGACTCGGTCGCCAAGAACCTCGTCATCGAGCAGTTCTACGACCAGCAGAACGGCATCCCGGTCGCGACCGTGCCGCTGTTCCAGCTCGACATGTGGGAGCACGCCTTCTACCTCGACTACCAGAACGTCAAGGCGGACTACGTCACGGCGATCTGGAACATCGTGAACTGGAAGAACGTGGCGGAGCGCTTCGAGAACGCTCGCACCAACACGCAGGGTCTGGTGACCCCGGGCGCCTGAGCCCGTGTCGCCTCGGCGCCCGCGCCGCGCCTGAGCCCTGTCGTCGACGGCCGGTCCCTCCACGGGGCCGGCCGTCGCGCATGTCCGAGCTCGCCCCGGGACGGGCGCCGGAGTGCCGGCGGTGGTCTCGTGTCTTCCCTCCCCACGTCGCACTCATCCCCCGTGCGGTCCCCGCTCTGTGCTGCTTCACCGGCTGCCGCCAGGGTGGATGCATCCGGTGAGGGCCGGAGGCCCGGGTGGTCCGGGCGAGGCCGCGGCGCGCGACGGCGCGGCGGCACGGACGAAAGGAAACGGCCATGCGCGAACTGCGGACGACGGCGATGGGCAACGTCGCCAAGGACATCACGATCCACGAGTACTCGGACGGCGGGATGACGGCGATCGTCCGGCTCGCCGTCACCTCCCGCTACTACGACCAGGGAGCCAAGGACTTCACCGACCGCAAGACGGAGTTCATCACCGTGTACGCCCGTCGGGCGCTCGCGCGCCACGTGCAGACGTCCGTGAGCAAGGGCGATCCGCTCATCGTCACAGGCCGGCTCTCGACGAACGAGTGGGAGCGCGAAGACGGCAATCCCGGGCACTCCCTCGTCATCAACGCGGAGGCGATCGGGCACGACCTCACCTACGGCACCGCCGAGTACACGCGCAGCCCGCGCCGCCGGGACGAGCCGGACATCGACGAGAACACGGGCGAGATCGTCTCGTCGGTGACGACGGGTTCGCTCGTCGGGGCGTCCGTCGCAGGCGACGGCGGGGGAGCGGGGCTGGTCGACCCGGAGCGCGAGGATCCCGCTCTCGCGGACGCTGGCGCTCCGTTCTGAGCGGGCGGGGCTCCGCTACCGGACAGTGCCCTCGCCCTCGCCGAGGCTCTCGGCGAGGGCATCGGCGAGGTCCGGGACCAGGTGGGCGCCGAGCGCGTAATCCCGCCGCCCGCTCCCGCGCACGCGCACCAGCTGCCCGCGTCCGCGCCCACCCGGGCGGCGACCACGGCGCGCACAGGGCCATCGCCGAGGCGCTCGCGCGCCCGCACCGAGGAGCCCTCGGTGACGCGCACCGCGTCGAGTTCGCACGCCACGACACCGCCGACGGCGATGTCCGGCCACGCGACCTCGGCGAGGGCGTGCAGCGGGTCGTGCACGGACGGGGTGTCGTCGATCTCGATCGGGGTCACGTGATGGGGGTCGGCCTCGGCCGCCTCCCGCGAGGCGTCGTCCAGGAGCGCGCCGAACGAGGGCTGGCTGCGGATCAGCGCCCCGGTGTCGACGAGGGCGAACCACCGCGGGCTGGCCAGTGGGGCATCGCCGACATGGCGGGCCACCTCGAGGACCGCGGCGGCCAGGGCGGCGGTGGGGGCGTCGAGCGCGTCGCCCGGGGCGGAAGCTGAGTTCTCGGCCATGGGTGTGTCCTGTCACAATGGAGGAGCCGGCGCGGATGCGGCGGCATCACTGTACCCGGACCGGTCGTGCCCGACGGGCACGCTCCTCGGGTCGGCGACGACGTCGGCCCCAGGGTCCGGTCCGCCCCGGCAGCGCAAGGATCCCCGTGAGCTTCTCCATCCCCATCGGCGACGCACCCCAGCCCGCTCCGCGGCGCCCCGCGGCGGGAGGGCGGCGTCGCCGTCTCTCGCCCGCGGTGATCACAGCGGTCGTGATCGGCGCGCTCCTCGTGATCCTGCTGCTCATGTCCGAGCTCGTGACGCGTTTCCTGTGGTTCGACCAGCTCGGCTACGACCGGGTTCTCGTGACCTCCTGGATCGCCCAGGGCATCCTGTTCCTCGTCGGCGCGCTCGCCTTCGCCATCCCGCTGTACGTGAGCCTCCGCATCGCCTACTCGCGGCGGCCCGTCTATCCGCCGGTCACGCGCGAGCAGGAGGCGCTCGAGCAGTTCCGCAGCGCCGTGGACCCCCTGCGCCGCGGCATCACGATCATCGCCCCCCTCGTGGTCGGGCTCTTCGGTGGCCTCGCCGCCTCGCGCGCCTGGCAGGAGGCGCTGCTGTTCCTGCATCCGCAGAGCTTCGGGACCGCCGACCCGATCTTCGGCAACGACGTCTCGTTCTACGTGTTCACGCTCCCCATGATCGACCTCGCGCTCGCCTTCGGCCGGTTCGTGTGCCTGGTCGCCCTGATCGGGGCGATCATCGGCCACTTCGTCTACGGCGGCGTCTCGTGGGACCAGTCCGAAGGGCTCGGCGTCACCCGCGCCGCCCGGCGCCACCTGGGCGTGCTCGCGGTGCTGTACGTCCTGCTGCTCGGCGTCTCCCACTGGTTCGAGCGCTACGGCCTGCTCACGGGGAACCACTCGCGCTTCGACGGCGCGTCGTACACCGACGTGCACGCGATCCTCCCCGCCAAGACGATCCTCGCGATCGCCGCGGTCATCGTCGCGGCCCTGTTCGCGCTCTGGATCTTCCGCGGGGACTGGCGGATCCCCGCGATCGGAGCAGGCCTCATGATCCTCGCGACCCTCGCGGTCGGCACCGCGTACCCGTGGCTCATCCAGCGCTTTCAGGTCACCCCCAACGAGCGCTCCCTCGAGCAGCAGTACATCCAGCACAACATCGACGCGACCCGCACCGCCTACGGTCTCGACGACGTCAACGAGATCGGCTACGAGGCCGCGACCGATGCCACCCCGGGTGCGCTGCGCACCGATGCGGACACGACCGCGCAGATCCGCCTGCTCGACCCGGCCGTCGTCTCCCCGACGTTCGGACAGCGTGAGGCGAACCGCCGCTACTGGGGCTTCGACGACGTGCTGTCGGTCGACCGGTACCAGCTCGACGGCGGCCTGCAGGACACCGTGATCGGCGTGCGCGAGCTGCGACCCGACAAGCTCGACCTGTCCGAGCAGTCCTGGGTCAACCAGCACATCACCTACACGCACGGCTTCGGCGTCGCCGCCGCCTACGGCAACCACCGCAGCGCCGACGGCGAGCCCGACTTCCTCGAGTCCGGGGTCCCCGGGCAGGGGGCGCTCGGCGACTTCGAGGAGCGCGTCTACTTCGGCAAGCACTCGCCGGACTACTCGATCGTCGGGGCGCCCGAGGGCTCCGACCCGCAGGAGTTCGACTACCAGGCCGGCACGGGCGACGCCACCGCCGGGACCCAGAAGTCCAACACCTTCACGGGCGACGGTGGTCCTTCGCTCAGCAACTGGTTCGTGCGGCTGCTGTATGCGATCAAGTTCCGCGACCCCAACGTCGTGATCTCCTCGTACGTCAACAGCGACTCCCAGGTGCTGTACGACCGCAGCCCCGAGCAGCGCGTCCACGCCGTCGCGCCGTTCCTCTCGCTCGACTCCGGCATGTACCCCGCGGTGGTCGACGGACGCCTGGTGTGGGTGGTCGACGGCTACACCACCACCTCGCAGTACCCGTACTCCCAGAGCATCGGGCTGGACGACACGATCCGCGACTCCCAGACGGACCCCGCTCAGACCAGCTCGCTGCGCACTGCCGAGGCCAACTACCTGCGCAACGGCGTCAAGGCCACGGTCGACGCCTACGACGGGTCCGTCACGCTGTACGCGTGGGACACCGACGACCCGATCCTGAAGGCCTGGCAGCAGGTGTTCCCCGGCGAGATGAAGAGCATCGACTCGGTCAGCGGGGATCTCATGCAGCATCTGCGCTACCCCGAGGACCTGTTCAAGACCCAGCGCACCGTCCTCGCGCGCTACCACGTCACGAGCGCCAACGAGTTCTACGGGCAGCAGGACTTCTGGCAGATCCCGCCGGATCCGACCAAGAGCGCGACGACCGCCGCCGACGGCACCACCGAGCAGCGTCAGGCCCAGCCGCCGCACTACCTGACGCTGCAGATGCCCGACGAGGACTCGCCGCGCTTCACGATGTCCTCGAGCTATGTGCCGGCGGAGGGGCAGCAGGTGCTCTCAGGCTTTCTAGCGGTCGACTCCGAGACCGGCAACGCGGCGGGCAAGCCCGCGGACTCCTACGGGAAGCTCACGCTGCTCACGCTGCCCGCCTCCAATCCGGTGAACGGACCGGGGCAGGTGCAGGCGACGTTCAACTCCGACCCGGCGGTCTCGCAGGCGCTGAACCTGCTCAAGTCCGGCAACTCGGAGGTGATCAACGGCAACCTGCTCACCCTGCCGATCGGTGGTGGGCTGCTGTACGTCCAGCCGGTCTACCTACAGTCCTCGACCGCGGGCGGCGGCACCCAGTACCCACTGCTGCAGATGGTGCTGGTCTCGTTCGGCGAGAAGATCGGATTCGCTCCCACGCTCGACCAGGCGCTCGACGAGGTGTTCGGCGGCGACTCCGGTGCCAACGCCGGTGACGCCGGGGTGAGCGCCGAGGGGCAGGCGGGAGCCAAGGACACGTCCACGGGGGAGACGACCACGGACGAGAACCAGAGCGACCCGGGCGGTCAGCCGCAGACCGCCGGAGACGCCCAGACCCGTCTGGACCAGGCCCTCGCCGACATGCGGACCGCCGAGGACGATGCCGCGGCGGCGATGCAGGCCGGGGACTGGACCAAGTACGGCGACGCCCAGACCCGCCTGGGGGACGCGCTGGATCGTGCCGTGGCCGCGAACCAGGAGCTCAACGGCGGCGGCACCGGACAGGCGAGTGACGGCGGGGGGAGCTGACCCGGAGCTCCTTGCCCGGGCGGTGCGCCGGGTAACGCAGTTCACGTCGCCTCCGAGTGGACATCGGGGGCGACGGAGGCCTATTGTAGAGAAGTCGCCGCGGGGTGGAGCAGTTCGGTAGCTCGCCGGGCTCATAACCCGGAGGTCGTAGGTTCAAATCCTGCCCCCGCTACGAAGAAAGGCCCTCGATCAGTAAACTGAACGGGGGCCTTCAGCTATCCCCACCCGATGGCACAATTCCCGCATGAGCGAGCGCACCCCCCTCTCCCGGACCTTCCTGTTCATCGGCGACTCCGTCACCGCCGGCCGGCGGGAGGACGACCCCGAGGGCCTGGGCTTCGGCTACGTGCGCCTCGTGGCCGAGCACGTGGCCGCCCACGAGCCCGCCTCCCGCGTCGTCAACCGCGGGCGCGGCGGTGACCGGGTGCGGGACGTCGCCGCACGCTTCGCCGCCGACTGCCTGGACCTGGAGCCCGACGTGGTGACCATCGCCGTCGGCGTCAACGACACCTGGCGGCGCTTCGACCAGGACGACCCGACGGACGACGACGACTTCGAGGCCGACTACCGCTATCTGCTCGACCAGCTCTCCGCCACCCGTCCCGTCGCCCCGGTCCTGCTCGTGGTGCCGTTCGTGACCGACGTCGATGCCGAACGGGCGAGCTTCCACGCCGACCTCGACCCCAAGGTCCATCGCCTGCGGTCCCTCGCGCACGAGTTCGGGGCGACCCTCGTCGACGCCGAGAAGACCATGCACGACGCGCTCGCGGACGGCCACACGCCGCAGACCCTGACCCCCGACGGCATCCACCCCACGGTCGCCGGGCACCGCCTGATCGCCGACACCTGGCTCGACGCGTTCCGCGACCAGGAGCACCACCACCGGGACTGAACCGTCCGAGACCGCCCGTTCAGCCCCGGATGCTCGACGTGGTCCGGTCGAGCGAGAGGAACCCGCGACGGAAGGTGCGGGCATCGAGGGTCAGCACGTCCTCGGGCCGCCACGGGTTCCTCAGGAGCACGTGCCCCGTCACGGGATCTGCGCCCACGACGGCCATCACGTGGTCGCGGGGGAGCGGCCCGTGCTCGGTGCGCACGAGCGGGCTCGCGGGATGGGTCGAGGCGACGACGGCGTGGCCCGTGCGCAGCCACTCGTCGATCGTCGTGGCCGAGGGCAGGCGCACATGGGTGCGCACCGGCAGACCCGTCAGCACGGCCAGGCCGAACCGGCCGAAACCGCGCGCGAGACCGCGATAGGAGCCGGCCACGTGCAGAGCGGCCGCCTTCTCGACGAGGCCGGCCCACCCCGGCGCGGCCCCGGACTCGCAGGCGTAGGCCCACCGGCCCTGCCCCGTGACGGGCATCGTGCGATCCACGAGCATCCGCACCGGACGCCCGCGGTCGTACAGGGTCACGGCCCAGGTGCCGTCAGGGGTCGGGGACAGCAGGCGCCGCACCGCGGCAGGATCGGCCTCGTGCACGGCCAGCAGCGCACCGATCACCCAGCAGTCGCCGAGCACACCCTGACGCGGGCGGCGCGTGAAGTCCACGGCCGAGCGGTCCTCGCCCCACCCGGTCGCGCCGGGGCCCAGCGCCGGACGTCCGGCGTCCTGTGACGCGCGAGGGCGCCGACCCACGCCTCGCCTCGCGAGAGCGTGGAACCGGCGCCTCCACACGACCGGTCGTCCCCTCGGGCTCAGTGCTGCGCGACCGGTTCGACCTTCTGACCCACGCGCTCCATGACCTTGGTGAACCACGGCTGGGAGATGTCGAACGCCTTGTGGCCGGCGATGCGGTCGAACTCCACGGCACGCAGCACGTCGCCGCGCTCCTCGTCGTGGCCGATCACGCCGGTGCCGCCCTCGAGGGCGACCTGCACGGCGAGGTCGGTCATCGACTGGATGAGCCGCAGATCCGCCTGGTTGGCCTTGGCGGAGCGGGCGAAGTAGCCCGACTTCTGCACCATGACCTTCTCAGCGCCGAGCTTCTCGGCGAACTGCTTGGCGAACCACTGGCCGGGGTTGATGGTGTCGAGCTTGACGTGCCCGAACGGGTCCATCTCCGGCTCCTCGCCGCGGGACTGCATCTCGGCGACGATCTCGGGGATGCCGGCACCCTCGGACAGGAAGATGTTGACGCAGTCGTGGGCGTCCATGATCGACCTCAGACGCTCGGCCTCGGCGTCGATGTCGAGCGCCATCTCGGGCAGGAACACCGCATGGACGTCCCACTTCTCGCCCGACAGCCCGATCTCGGGCAGCCACTCCTGGCGGTCGTGCCACTGCTGGTAGTACTCGGCGGCCTGCGCGGTGAGGTAGCCGCACGCCCGGCCCATGATCTCGTGCACGATCAGCATGCGCGGGTTCGAGCCGTGCTCGGCGATGACGTTCTGGGCGAAGATCGAGGTCTGCTCGGCGGCCGTCATGGCGCCCAGCGACTGACGGATCGGCACGATGTCGTTGTCGATCGTCTTGGGCAGGCCCACGACCTGCAGCTCGTAGCCGTTGTCGTGGAGGTACGTGGCGAGGTCGGCCGCGGTGGTGTTGGTGTCGTCGCCGCCGATCGTGTGGAGCACGTCGACGCCGTCCTCCTTGAGCTTGTTGGCGGCGACCTCGAGGGCGTCCTCGCCCTCGCGGATCAGGCCGCGCCTGACGAGATCGGCGGTGTTGGTGAGCTTGACGCGCGAGTTGCCGATGGGCGAACCGCCGAAGTCGTGCAGCAGATGGGCCTTCTCGCGGACCACGTCGTCGACCACGATCTTCTCGCCCGACAGCAGCCCCCAGTAGCCGTGGCGGTACGCGATGATCTCGACGTCCGGCACC
>DAMDHZ010000014.1:10415-39416 GCA_032101665.1 Brachybacterium sp.
CAGGCCGCCCACGGCGGAGGACAGGCAGGGAGCGTAGCCACCGGCGGTGAGCAGAGCGACGCGCTTGACGGTCATGGAGTGCAGCCCTTTCGGATCGGGTCACGGGATGCGGCGCGCACGGCGGGCCGATCCCGAGGGGAACGGCCCGAGTCTAGCGGCGGCGCCGGTGTGATGCCCGGGCGGTTCGTCCGTGGCCTGGTGTTCGACGCTCGCGGTGCTCAGCGTTCGCGCGGTGCGAGCGCGGCGAGCGCCTCCTCGTGCAGGATCGAGTTGGAGGCCATCGCGTTGTCGCCGAAGGGTCCGTCCTCGCCGTCGAGGGACGTGAAGCGGCCGCCGGCCTCGGTGACGATCGGCGCGAGGGCCACCATGTCGTGGAGGTTCAGCTCGGGCTCGGCGGCCAGATCGACCGCTCCCTCCGCGACGAGCATGTACGACCAGAAGTCGCCGAACGCGCGCGTGCGCCAGCAGCGCTGCATGAAGTTGAGCATCTGCGGCAGGCGGTCGGTCTCGGCCCAGCCGTGCAGCGAGGAGTAGGACAAGAACGCATGGTCGAGCTCGCCCACGTCCGAGACGTGCATCTGGGTGGCCGAGGAGAGCCGTGAGCCGGTCCAGGCTCCCGAGCCCTGGCCGGCCCACCAACGGCGGGAGAGGGCCGGCGCGGAGACGAGCCCGACCACCACCTCGCCGTCCTCGACGAGGCCGATCAGGGTGGCCCACACGGGCACCCCCCGCACGAAGTTCGCGGTGCCGTCGATGGGGTCGATCACCCACTGCCGCGGGGAGTGCCCCGTCGAGCCGAACTCCTCGCCGATCACCTGGTCCCGTGAGCGGGCCCGGGCGAGCTGCGCGCGGACCAGCTGCTCGGCCGCGCGATCGGCGTCGGTCACCTCGGTCAGGTCGGGCTTGGTCTCGACACGCAGGTCCTGCGCCTTGAAGCGCGACATGGTGAGCTGGTCGACCGCGTCGGCGAGGACGTGGGCGAGACGGAGATCATCGGCATAGGCGCTCGACATGGACTTCACTGTACGGGTCCGCGGACGATCGGGCGGACAGCGCCACAGCTCTCGGACGCCGGGGCTCATGCCTCCCACGGGTCGTTGCGGCGCAGGGCCTCCGCGAGGCGCCGGTAGGAGGCGAGACGCGAGGGCCCTGCCGTGCCCGCCCGCCCCTCGGCGACCGCGTCGTCGAGCGCGCAGTCCGGGGCGTCGGCCAGGTGCGTGCAGCCGCGCGGGCACTCCTCGGCGAGCGGGGCGAGGTCCTCGAACGCGTCCATCAGCTCGTCGGGGTCGACGTGGCCGAGGCCGAAGGACCGCACCCCGGGCGTGTCGATCACCCAGCCGCTGCGGTCGGGCAGACGCAGGGCGAGCGCCGAGCTCGAGGTGTGGCGCCCCCGTCCGGTCACGTCGTTGACGGCGCCCGTGGCGCGGTCGGCGCCGGGCACGAGCGCGTTCAGGAGCGTGGACTTGCCGACCCCGCTGTGGCCGATGAGCACGCTGATGCGTCCCTCGAGTCGTGCCCGCAGCTCGTCGAGGCCCACGATCCCGCCGTCGGGGCCGACGTGGCTGACGACGTGGTCGACACCGAGCGGCGCGTAGTCGCGCAGGAACTCGGCGGGGTCCCGGAGGTCGGCCTTGGTCAGCGCCAGCAGGGCGTCGATGCCGGCCACGTACGCGGCGACCAGGCAGCGGTCGACCATGCCCGGGCGGGGCTCGGGGTCCGCGAGCGCGGTGACGATCACGACGAGGTCGACGTTGGCCACGAGAGGACGCTCGGTCGAGTCGTCGTCGTCGGCGCTGCGACGCAGGAAGGAGCTGCGCTCTGAGACGCGGACGATCCGGGCCAGCGTGTCCTTGGCGCCGCTCGTGTCGCCGGTGAGGGCGACGACGTCACCCGGGACCACGGGGAAGCGCCCCAGCTCCCGGGCGCGCATTGCGGTGACCTCGCGCTCCTCGGGGCCGCCCGCGTCGACGACGGTGCGCCAGCGCCCCCGGTCCACGGCGACGACCCGGGCGGGCACGGCCTCCCTGTGGGCGGGACGCTCCTTGGTGCGGGGCCTGGAGCCGCGGGGGTTGGGGCGGATCCGCACGTCGGACTCGTCGAGATCACGGCCGCGGCGGATCACGGGTGCGTCACCATGTCAGGCCGGCCGGCGCATGGGTGTGGAGCATCGACAGCCACATCCCCACGAAGTCCGGGAGGGTCTTCTGCGTGGTCTCCACGTTCACGACGCGCACGTCCGGGACCCGCAGGCCGATGATCGCCCCCGCGGTCGCGAGGCGATGGTCCTCGTAGGTCTCGAACACGGTGCCCTGCAGGGGCCGGGGATGGATCTCGAGGGAGTCCGGATGCTCGACGGTGCGGGCCCCGAGCCGCTCGAGCTCGACGGCCAGCGCATGCACCCGGTCGGTCTCATGACCCCGCAGATGCGCGATCCCCCGCAGGTGGCTCGGGGAGTCCGCGAGGACCGCGACGGCCGCGATGGTGGGGGTGAGCTCGCCGACCGCGGAGAGGTCGGCGTCGATCCCGCGGATGACACCCGTGCCGGTCACGCACAGGTCCGTGTCCTCGCGCTCGACCTGTCCGCCCATACGGGCCAGCAGCTCGCGGTACGCGTCACCCGGCTGGGTCGTGTGCTCGGGCCAGTCGGCGATCGCGATCGAGCCGCCCGCGACGAGGGCGGCGGCGAGGAAGGGGCCGGCGTTGGAGAGGTCCGGCTCGACGACCACCTCGCCGATCTCCACGGGGCCCGGGGTCACGCTCCACTCATGGATCCCGGCCTCCGTCACGCGATGGGTGGCCGTGATGCCCGCCCGCTGCAGCACGGCGAGCGTCATCTCGATGTGGGGCAGCGAGGGCAACGACGACCCCGTGTGGCGGACGACGAGCTCGGAGTCCGCGCGGGCGCCGGCCAGCAGCAGGTTCGAGACGAACTGGCTCGAGGCGGAGGCGTCGATCTCGACGAGGCCGCCGGGCAGCTGCCCGCGGCCGTGCACCGTGAGCGGCAGGCGGTCCGAGGCGCCGTGCTCGCTGACCTCGACGCCCAGGGCGCGCAGGGCGGCGATCACCGGGCCCATGGGGCGCACGAGCGCCGCGTCGTCGCCCGTGAAGCGCACGTCGCCGTCGTGGAGCGCGGCGATCAGCGGCACGAAGCGCATGACGGTGCCGGCGAGGCCGGTGTGGACCTCGACGGGGCCCGTCGACGCGTTCGCGTCGATGCCCTCGACGCGGAGGGCGCCGGGCTCGGTGGTGAAGCGGGCACCGAGGCGCTCGAGCGCGTCCTGCATGATGCGCGTGTCCCGCGAGCTGAGGGGCTCGTGCAGGGTCGTCGGCGACGACGCGAGCGCCGCGAGCAGCATCCACCGCGCCGTGAGCGACTTCGACCCCGGGACGCGCACGAGCGCGTCCACGGGGCCGGTCGCGACCGGGGCCGTCCAGGTGACGTCGAGCGACACCTCGTCAGCCGAGCTGGTCGTGGACGGACTTGGCGGCATGGTCGAACGCCTTGGAGGCGCTCTTCTGCCACTCCTCGGCTTTCTTGCGGGTATCGGACTTCTTGACCTTGCGGCCCAGCTTGCCGGCGGACTTCTCGAGCTCACGCTGCTTCTTCGCGGCGCTCTTCTGGCCGCGCTCGACGAGGCGGTTGACGCGGTATCCCACGGACGGGTTGCCGTCGGTGTCGGCGACCGCGAGCAGCACGCCGCCGAGCAGGCCGGCGTCGGTCAGGATCGACTGGATCTCCTGGACGCGCTCCTCGCCGCGCAGCTCCCACACCTTCTTGCGGTTGGCGATGCCGACGGAGGTGGTGACCAGCAGCAGAGCCGCCGACAGGCGCGGGGCGCGGTTGGTGGCGTACATGATGCCGGCGCCGGCGGCGACGACGCCCGCGCCGCGCACGATCGCCCGCGCGTCGACGGCCTTGGGCACCGAGGTGTTGGCCAGCGCCTTGTCGACCTGGCCGAAGGCGGCAGGTGCGACGTCGATCTCCCGCTCGGGGTGCAGAGCCGTGCGCACCCCCTCGAGGATGAAGGGAGCAGCGATCAGCGGGCGGGCGATGCGTCGGATCAGCGACATGGTGTCCTCACGTTCATGGTCGGAAGGCGGGGTGACCCCGGACACGCCCAGGTTATCGCCTCCCTCCGCGACCCGCGACGGCATCCCGCCCGCCGAGGGCATCGGGAACACGCCCGGGGCATCGTGCGTTGCACCGGGCGGAGCCGAGGACCCCGCGACCGACCGAGCGGTCGCCATCGGCTCCCGGAGGACGGATCAGAGCTGAGGAGGCAGGCGTGACAACAGTGCTCGAGGCGCCCGTGGTCGCCCCCTCCACCCGCCGCCCGCGCACGCGTCCCATGCCGGGGCTGCCCGAGCGCGGTGGCGTATCGTCGGGGCCGATGAGCACCACCGACCACTCTGCCGGCCCCGCGGCGCCCGACGCCGCCGTGACGTCCGCCCCGGGCGACCCCGCAGCGGACGATGCCGGCCGCGCTGCGGAGGCCCGACCCGACCCCGCCGACTTCGACTTCGAGTCCGAGGCGCTCGCCCACCTCGACTCCCTCTACGGCGGTGCGCTGCGGATGACCCGCAACCCGCAGGACGCCGAGGACCTGGTCCAGGAGACCTTCCTCAAGGCGTTCCGCGCGCGCGACCGCTTCACGCCCGGCACCAACCTGCGCGCCTGGCTCTACCGGATCATGACGAACACCTACATCTCGTCGTACCGGTCCAAGCAGAGGCGGCCCCAGGAGTCCTGGAGCGAGGACGTCACCGACTACCAGCTCGCCGAGGCCGGCTCCCACTCGAGCGAGGGCCTGCGATCGGCCGAGGCCGAGGCGCTCGACCGCCTGCCCGATTCCGCCGTCAAGGAGGCGCTCGCCTCCTTGCGCGAGGACTACCGGATGGCGGTCTACCTCGCCGACGTCGAGGGCTTCGCGTACAAGGAGATCGCCGAGATCATGGAGACCCCGATCGGGACCGTGATGTCCCGCCTGCACCGCGGACGGCGCCAGCTGCGCGAGCTGCTGGCCGACCACGCGCGCGAGATCGGGATGGTGCGGGACGACGGCCCGAGCCCGTCCCGCCGGGAGGAGACCGCATGAACGACCGTGAGCAGCGCCCGGGTGCCGGACAGGGCGAGGCCGCAGGGCTCTATGCCCTCGAGGAGGCCCTCGACGGCGAGCTGCCGCCGGAGCTCGCCGAACGCCTTCAGCGTCACCTCGAGACCTGTCCCGAGTGCGCCGAGGAGGTCGAACGCGTGCGCCGGATGAAGGCGCTCGTGCGCCGGTGTTTCGCCGCCGACGCCGCGCCGCCGGCGCTGCGCGAGCGCATCGCCGTCGAATACCGCCGCGTGACCGTGACCACCTACCGCACCCGGGCCCGCGACGGGGGCGCGTCCGCGTCCTGACAGGCGGCGCGCCTCCACCAACAGCCGGCCCCAGAAGCCGCAGAAAGGCCCCTCCCGTGCGGGAGGGGCCTTTCTGCGGCTCCGGGGCCACGGCTCAGGCGTTGGGGCGCTTGCCGTGGTTGGCGCCGTTCTTGCGACGGGCCTTGCGCTTGCGACCGCGCTTGCTCATGTCGGCTCTCCTTCCTTCGCCGCAGCGGACAACCCCGCTATTGTGCCACAGCCCTCGGCGCTCCCGATCGCGGGAACGGGGACCGGACACGTGCGGTGCCCCACGCCCGCGGTTGCGCCTGCTCAGTCCTCGACGCCGAGCCAGCGCCCGAAACCGCCGTGCAGCACGAGCCAGGCCATCAGGCCGTAGCCCGTCTGGGCGGGATGCTGGGCGCCCGTACGGGCGAGGTCCGTGACCCACTGGTCATGCCCGTCGAGGGCCGCGACCGTGTCGACGTAGGGGACGCGGCGCCGTGCGCATACGTCCTCGAAAGCGGCCGACAGGTCGCGGATCGCAGCGGTGCGCCCTCGATCGCTGCTCGGCGGGGGGCCGACCACGAACGCCGGGATCCGCTGGCGTTCGAGCCCGTCGAGCACCTTGGCGAGGTTCAGGCGCGACCGGGCCAGGGAGACCCCGCTGGTCACGTCTCCCGAGCCGAGACCGATCACGACGCGGTGGTCGAGCGCGCCGGTCGCCGTCCCCTCGGAGTCCACGCGCGGCGCCACGTCCCGGTCCCAGCGCTCGGCGAGTGACGCGGAGGTGTCGCCCGGCAGGGCCACGGGGAACACCTCGATCCGCGCATCCGGCCCCTGCACCCGGGCGACCGCCCGCCCGAACCACCCCAGGGCGCGCGCGTCGCCGATACCGGCGAGCAGCTCGTCGCCCAGGGCGATCAGGCGGATGCGGGGAAAGACGTGCATCGTCTCGGACACGGGGCCTCCTTGGACGGCGTGCTCGTGGGCAGGGGACGGGGCCGCCACTGTACCCAGCGGCGGCCTGCATCCGGATGGTCAGTTCGCGAAGGCGCGTTCGACGAGGTCGGCCTGTTCCGCCTTGTGGACGCGGGCGCTGCCCGCGGCCGGGGAGGCCGAGGCCGGCCGTGCCACGTGGCGGATCGGCCGTCCCACCTGCTCGGTGAAGTTGACGGCCATGAAGCCCCAGGCGCCCTGGTTGGACGGCTCCTCCTGCACCCAGCGCAGCTCGGCGTCGGGGTAGGCGGACAGGATCGAAGTGAGCTCCTCGGCCGGCAGCGGGTACAGCTGTTCGACGCGCACCAGGGCGGTGTCCTCGATGTTCTCGGCCGCCCGATGGGCGGCGAGGTCCCAGTGGAGCTTGCCGCTCGTGAGCAGGACCTTGGTCACCCGGGCCGGATCGGCCTGGGCATCGGGGATCACGGTGCGAAAGCCGCCCGAGGTGAACTCCTCGACGGGGCTGACCGCCGCCTTGTTGCGCAGCATCGACTTCGGTGTGAAGACGATCAGCGGGCGGCGCGGTTCCGACTTGGCCTGACGGCGCAACAGATGGAAGTAGTTGGCCGGGCTCGACGGGTTGGCCACGCGCATGTTGTTCTCGGCGCACAGCTGCAGGAAGCGCTCGATGCGCGCCGACGAGTGGTCGGGACCCTGGCCGTCGTAACCATGGGGGAGCAGCATGACGACCGCCGAGTTCTGGCCCCACTTCTGCTCGGAGGAGGAGATGAACTCGTCGATGATGGTCTGGGCGCCGTCGACGAAGTCGCCGAACTGCGCCTCCCACAGCACGAGCGAGTCGGGGCTCTCGACCGAGTAGCCGTACTCGAACCCGAGCGCGGCGAACTCGCTCAGCGAGGAGTCGTAGACGTTGAAGCGCGCCTGGTCGTCGGACAGGTGCAGGAGCGGGGTCCAGGTGTCCTGGTCGCGGTGGTCGATCAGCACGCTGTGGCGCTGGGTGAAGGTGCCGCGGCGTGAGTCCTGGCCGGCCAGGCGTACGCGGGTGCCCTCCATCAGCAGGGAGCCGAAGCCCAGCAGCTCGGCGAACGCCCAGTCGATGCCGCCCTCGCGCGCCATCTTCTGTCGCTTGCGGATGAGCGGCTCGAGCTTGGGGTGGACCGTGAAGGAGTCCGGCATCGCGACATGGGCGTCGCCGATGCGCTCGAGGACGCTCGCGTCGACGGCCGTCTCGATGGGCTCGGACGCGTGGTGCTTGCGCTGGGCCGCGGGCAGGTCGAGCCCCGCGACCGAGTTCTTCGAGGACGAGCCCGACTCCGAGCGGGACGCCGAGAACGCCTCGTCGAGGTGGTGCTGGAAGTTGCGCACCACGTCGGCGGTCTCGTCCTCGGTGAGGTCCCCGCGCTCGATCAGGGCCTGCGTGAACAGCTTGCGCACGCTCGGCTTGTCCTCGATGAGGGAGTACATGAGCGGCTGGGTCATCGAGGGGTCGTCGCCCTCGTTGTGGCCGCGGCGGCGGTAGCACACGACGTCGATGACGACGTCGCGGCGGAACTTCTGGCGGTACTGGAAGGCGATCTCCGCGACCCGCACGCACGCTTCGGGGTCGTCCCCGTTGACGTGGAAGATCGGCAGCTGCGTCGCCTTGGCGACGTCCGTCGAGTAGTACGACGAGCGCGACGAGCTGGGCTCGGTCGTGAAGCCGATCTGGTTGTTGATCACGACGTGGACGGTGCCGCCCGTGCGGTAGCCGCGCAGCTCCGAGAGGTTCAGGGTCTCGGTGACGACGCCCTGGCCGGCCATCGCGGCGTCGCCGTGGATGAGGATCGGCAGCACCGGGAACTCGCTGCCGGCCCGGTTCAGGCGGTCCTGCTTGGCGCGCGTGATGCCCTCGAGCACGGGGTTGACCGCCTCGAGGTGCGAGGGGTTCGCGGCGAGGTAGACCTTGGTGGTCACGCCGTCGCGTGAGGTGTAGGTGCCCTCGGTACCCAGGTGGTACTTCACGTCGCCCGAGCCGAGGCTCGAGCTCGTCCCCTCGAACTCCTGGAAGATCTGGCCGTAGCTCTTGCCCGCGAGGTTCGACAGCACGCTCAGCCGGCCGCGGTGGGCCATCCCGATCGTGACCTCGTCGATGTCGTCGTGGGCCGCGTCGTGCAGGAGGGAGTCGAGCAGCGGGATGAGGGACTCACCGCCCTCGAGAGAGAACCGCTTCTGGCCCACGAACTTGGTCTGCAGGAACGTCTCGAACGCCTCGGCGGCGTTGAGGCGGTCCATGATCCGGGTGAGGATCTCCTTGGACATCGGCGGGCGCGGCGTCTCGAACTGGTCCTGGAGCCACTGCCGCTCCTCGGGATCCGTGATGTGCATGTACTCCACGCCGACGGTGCGGCAGTACGCGTCGCGCAGCACCCCCAGGATGTCGCGCAGCGTCATCGTGGAGGTGCCGCCCAGCCCGCGGGTGGGGAAGGTGCGGTCGAGATCCCACAGGGTGAGCCCGTAGGTCTGGACGTCGAGGTCCGGGTGGGTGCGTTGGCGGTACCGCAGAGGGTCGATGTCGGCCATCAGGTGCCCGCGCACGCGGAAGCTGTGGATCAGGTCCACGACGTGCGCGAACTTCTCCTCCGGCGAGTCGTGCAGAGGATTGTCGGGCACCCAGCGCACGGGCTCGTAGGGGACGCGCAGCGACGTGAACACCCGATCGTAGAACCCGTCGAGGCCCAGCAGCTTGTCGGCCACGATCTTGAGGAACTCGCCCGAGGCGGCACCTTGGATGATCCGGTGGTCGTACGTCGAGGTGAGCGTCATGACCTTGGAGATCGCGAGATCCGCGAGGGTCTCGGCGCTCGCGCCCTGGAACGGGGCCGGATAGGTCATCGCGCCGACGCCGACGATCGTTCCCTGGCCCTTCATCAGGCGCGGGATCGAGTGCACGGTGCCGATGCCGCCGGGGTTGGTGAGCGAGACCGTGGTGCCGGTGAAGTCGTCCATCGTGAGCTTGTTGGCGCGGGCGCGGCGGACGACGTCCTCGTAGGCCTTCCAGAAGCCGCGGAAGTCCAGGTGCTGGGCGCCCTTGATGCTCGGCACCACGAGGGAGCGGGAACCGTCGGGGCGCGGCATGTCGATCGCGAGTCCGAAGTTGATGTCCTCGCGGCGCAGCATGACGGGCTTGCCCTTGTCGTCCACGTCGAAGCCGTTGTTCATGTCCGGCATCTCGGTGATCGCCTCGATCATCGCGTAGCCGATGAGGTGCGTGAAGGAGACCTTGCCCTGGCGGGCCCGCTTGAGCTGGTTGTTGATGACCGAGCGGTTGTCGAACAGCAGCTTGACGGGGACGTCGCGCACGCTTGTCGCGGTGGGGACGGTCAGCGACTCGTCCATGTTCCGCACGACGGCGGCGGCGGGGCCGCGGAGCTTGACCGCCTCGGGTTCGATGGGGTCGGGTCGGGGCGGGGCCTCCTGCGGGGCGCGGGACCGCATGGGGCGGTCGGAGGTGCTGGAGACCGTGGGCGCAGAGGAGTCGCTGGCAGGCATGGGAGCGGTGTGATCCTTGGAGGGCGTCGCGGCGGGGGCGGATGAAGAGGCGCTGCGGGGCGTCGAGCCGGACGTCTGCTCGGCGGTGGGGGCGGGTGGGGCCGCGGGGGCGCTCGCGGCGATCGTCGAGGGGGCCGGGTCGGCCTGCTCCGCCTCGGCCCTCTCGGAGGGGGCCGACGGCACGGTCGTGGGCTCCGGAGCCGGCGGTGCGGCGTCGCCCTCGTCCCGATCGGCGGGGACGTCCCGATCGGCGGGGTGGGGGTCCTCCGGAGCGGTGCCGGAATCGGGGGCCGAGCCGTCCGGGCTCGGCTCCTGCGCGGCACGGCCGCGGAAGAACTCCGCCCATGACGGGTCGACGCTCGAGGGGTCCTCGGCCCACTGCCGGTGCAGGTCGTCCACGAGCCACTGATTGGGGCCGAACTCGGGGTCGGAACCGGAGAGATCCTGATCGTGTGTCTGCTGTGACACGCTCTGATCGCCAGCCTTCTGGTGTTCTCGAAAGTGGATGCGCTCCACCCTAACCGGTCCGCGGGCGCCCGGCCCCTGCGTCCGTGTCCTGCGCCTCACCTGTGGTCGGGAGCGTCACGCGGATCACGGACGAGCGCCCCGACTCGCGATGGGCGGGGAGGTCGTCGTCGAGCACCTCGATGCGCCCGCCGTGGAGCGTGACGGCCCAGCGGGCGATCGCCAGGCCGAGCCCCGTCCCGCCCGAGGAGTCCGCGCTGCCTCCCCGCTGGAAGCGCTCGAACACCAGCTCACGGTCCTCGAAGGCGATCCCGGGACCGTCATCGCGCACCTCGAGCCACACGCCGTCGCCGTGCTCGCCCGGCGCCGCGGTCACCCGGATCCGTCCCCCGGCGGGGGAGTGGCGCGAGGCGTTGTCGAGGAGGTTGGCGATCACCTGATGGATGCGCTCGGGATCCGCATCGACCGTCAGGTCGGCCGGACGCACGTCGATGGTCCAGTGCACGTCGCGCCCGCGCGCCCGCGCCACCAGGGAGGCCGCGTCGACGGCCTCGTGGAGGAAGGGCGTGATCTCGATCGTCTGGGGATCGAGCTGGATCACCCCCGCGTCGAGGCGCGACAGGTCCAGCAGATGATCGACGAGCCGTGACAGGCGCTCGGTCTCGGTGAGCGCGACCTCGAGCGAGGCGGGGTCGGCCTGGGTGACGCCGTCGACGAGGTTCTCGAGCTGGCCCCGCAGGGCCGCGACGGGCGTGCGCAGCTCATGGGAGACGTTGGCCACGAGGTCCCGCCGCATTCGGTCGGTCTCCTCGAGGTCGCGGGCCATCACGGTGAAGGCCTCGGCGAGCTGGCCCACCTCGTCGCGAGAGGTCGCCGTGATCGGCTGGGAGTAGTCGCCCCGGGCCATCGCCTGGGCCGCGCGTGTCATCTGCCGCAGCGACGAGGTCATGCCGCGCGCGAGGACCTGGGTGACCACGAGGGCGATGATCACGATCACGGGGATGGTGAGGAGAGGGTGCAGGCCGGCCCGGACACCCAGCCACGCGAGCGCGGCGGCGACGGTGACCGAGACCGCGACGAGGACGCCGAGCTTGACCTTGAAGGACGGCAGCAGGCGCAGCGGGCGCAGCCCCGGAGCAGGCTCGCGCGGCTCGGGCGCCGCCGCGTTCACGAGAGCCCCGGCCCCTCGGCGTCGTCCTCGGGGACCTCGAGGGCGTAGCCGACGCCGTGGACGGTGCGCACCAGGTCGGGGCCGAGCTTGCGGCGCAGCGCCTTGACGTGGGAGTCGACCGTGCGCGTGCCCGTCGCGTCGACCCAGTCCCACACGTCCGCGAGCAGCTGCTCACGGGTGAGGACGGTGCCGGGCGTCTGGGCCAGACACAGCAGCAGGTCGTACTCGGTGGGCGTGAGATGGGCCGGCTCACCCGCCCGCGTCACGCGCCGGCTCGCGCGATCGACCACCAGGTCGCCGATCTGCAGGATCCCGGTCGCCTGCGTCTCCGCGGCCGCCGGTGCGGGGGCCCGCCGCACCCGGCGCAGCAGGGCCTTCAGGCGCGCCACCAGCTCACGCATCGAGAAGGGCTTGGTCATGTAGTCGTCGGCCCCGACCCCGAGGCCCACGAGCATGTCGGTCTCGTCGTCCCGCGCCGTGAGCATGAGGACCGGCACGGGCGCGTCGGCCTGGATGCGCCGGCACACCTCGAGCCCGTCGAAACCCGGCAGCATCACGTCCAGGACCACGAGGTCGGGCTCGGTGCGACGGACGGCCTCGACGCCCGAGGGGCCGTCGCCCGCGACGGTCACCGCCCAGCCCTCCGCGACGAGGCGGTCCGCGATGGCCCGGGCGATCGTCGGCTCGTCCTCGACCACGACGACGCGCGTGCTCGGCGCCGGGGAGGCTTCGGGCACGCCCGGAGCGGGGTGCGCACTCTTCTCGGAGGGTCTCGGGCTCGACATGGCGTCACTGTAACGGCGCGGTGTGTGCGCGTCCGGCGAACGACGGCGCGTCCCCTGGACGTTCACTGGATGGGCACACGGGCCTCCCGTAGAATCCACGCCATCATGAGCGATGCGCCCGTGCCGAGTACCGGCGCGCGTACCGAGAGCGGCCTGTGCCCCGCGGTGCGCGCCGACGCCCTTGGGCGTCGCCCCTCGTCCCACCCGCCCTCCCGGACCCCGCGCCCCGGCCGGTCCCGTCGACCGATCGGGACTGTGCGATGACCGTCGTCCTCCTCGGCGTCGGCGTCCTGCTGACGCTCGGCACCGCGATCTTCGTGGCCTCCGAGTTCTCCCTCGTCGCGCTCGACCGGCACACGGTCGAGAAGGCGCAGGAGGCCGGCGACCGGCGCGCCGCGGGGGTGCTGTCGGCCCTCACGCATCTGTCGACCAACCTCTCCGGCGCCCAGCTCGGCATCACCATCACCACGCTCCTGTTCGGCTTCGCCGTCCAGGACCCGCTGGCCACGCTGCTCGCACCGCTCGCCGACGCCGTCGGCGTGCCCGCGGGCGCGGTGACCCCCGTCGCCGTGGTCGCCGCCATGGCGATCGCGTACGCCTTCTCGATGATCTTCGGCGAGCTCGTCCCCAAGAACCTCGCGATCGCCGACCCGTTGCGCACCGCGCGCATCGCGGCCCCGCTCCAGCACGCCTTCACGACCGTCTTCCGCCCGCTCATCGCGGTGTTCAACTCGACGGCCAACGCGATCCTGCGCCTGGTCAACGTCGAGCCCCAGGAGGAACTGTCGGCGGCTCGCTCGCCCGCCGAGCTCGAGTACCTCGTGCGCCACTCGGCGCGCGCCGGCACGCTCGACCGCGGCACGGCCGTGCTGCTCAGCCGCACCCTCCAGCTCTCCGAGCGCGAGGCGAGCGACGTGATGACCCACCGCGGCGCCATGATCGCCGTGGACGCGGGAGCCAGCGCCCAGGACGTGCTCGAGCTGTCCCGCACGAGCGGCCACTCGCGCTTCCCCGTCATCGAGGGCTCGGAGGACGACGTGATCGGCGTGGTCCAGGCGCGCCAGGCGATCTTCGTGCCCCGTGCCGACCGGCCGTCGACCCCGGTGCGCTCGCTCATGGGGGAGATCCCCCGCATCCCCGAGACGGTCGGCCTCGATGCCCTCCTGCTGGACCTGCGCGACGTGGGCGCCCAGCTGGCCGTCGTCGTCGACGAGTACGGCGGCACCGCCGGCCTGGTCACCCTCGAGGACGTGATCGAGGAGATCGTGGGTGAGGTGAGCGACGAGCACGACGAGGACGAGCCCGAACGGTTCATCGAGGGCACCGATGGCTGGACCGTGTCCGGCCTCATGCGCCCCGACGAGATCCGCCGCGAGCTCGGGGTGCTCGTCCCCGAGTCCTCCGACTACGACACCCTGGGCGGATACGTGATGGACGTGCTGCGGCGCATCCCCGTGGCCGGCGACGTGATCGAGCGCGACGGCCTGCGCCTCGAGGTGTTGGACATGGACGAGCGGCGCGTGGACCTCGTGCGGCTCGTCGTCGTGGACGCCGCGGCCCGGGTGCCCGCTCCCGAGGAGGACGACGACGATGAGTGACGCCGCCGCCCTGGTCCTCGGCCTCGCGATGCTCGCGGGCAACGCGTTCTTCGTGGGCGCCGAGTTCGCCGTGATGACGGCGCGCCGCAGCCAGCTCGAGCCGCTCGTGGCCGACGGCCGCGCGGGTGCCAGGACCGCGCTGTGGGCGATCGAGCACGTCTCCGTGATGCTCGCCGCCGCCCAGTTCGGGGTGACCGTCTGCTCGGTGACCCTGGGCGCCGTCGCGGAGCCGGCGATCGCCCACTACGTCGAGCCGCTGCTCGGGGCCGTGGGCGCTCCCGAGGCCCTCGTGCACCCGATCGCCTTCGCAGTCGCCCTGCTCATCGCCTCCTACCTGCACGTCGTGTTCGGCGAGATGGTGCCCAAGAACCTGTCGATCGCGATGCCCGTCGGCGCCGTGATCGCGCTCGCGACGCCGCTCGTGGCGGTGGCCCGCGTGTTCACGCCCATCATCTGGGCGCTCAACGCGACCGCCAACGCGATCCTGCGCATGCTCGGCGTCCAGCCGCGCGACGAGGTGGAGGCCGACTTCACCGCCGAGGAGATCGCGGTCATCGTCGACGAGTCCCGGCGCGAGGGCCTGCTGGCCGATGACCAGGGGCTGCTGCGCGGCGCCATCCAGTTCTCCGAGCACACCGCGCGCGACGTGATGGTGCCCATGGACGACGTCGTCACCGTGACCTACGACATCTCGCCGGCCGGCATCGAGGAGCTCGTCGCCCGCACCGGCTACAGCCGCATCGGCGTGCGCAACGACGCCGGGGACCTCGTCGGCTACGTGCACCTCAAGGACGTGATCCTGCCGCCGGACGCGCCCGCGTCGGCGTACGACGAGCCCATCCATCCCGGGATCGTCCGCGCCGTCGTGTCTGTCGCCGACGACGACGACGTCGAGGAGGCCCTGCGCGCCATGCAGTACAACGGCGCGCACATGGCCCGCGTGGACTCGCCCAATGCACGCAGCATCGGTGCGGTCTTCCTCGAGGACGTCCTCGAGGAGCTCGTGGGCGAGGTCAAGGACGTCATGCAGCGCCACGCCGTCTGAGCGGACGGCCGTCCGAGAGGTCGTGGGACGCACGTCACGTGAGCTGTGCCGCACGCATCGGTGACGCCGCGTGGTCGGCGTCACCCGGATCGCGCGTGAACGTCAAGAGACGTCCCCGTGACGGGGAGGTGCGGCAAAGAGTCGGTAATCATCGCCGTCGCCCCCTCCGGCGTCCCATACCGCCGTCACTAGCCTGTTCAGCGTAGTTCGGCGACGCGTCTTCCCCGGTCCGGCGTCGCATCCGGACTGATCCCCTTGACGTCGAACGGAAGCAGGCATCCACGTGGCGAACCATCGCGCGACCGGCCGGGCCCAGACGCGGCCGCTGGCGACCTCGGCCCGCGCCTCTCATCGCGACTCCGCGGCGGTGTCGGCCGGCATCCTGAAGGTGGGCGTGCTCGGGGCGCTGGCCACCGCGACAATCGCCGTGCCGCTCGCCTCGGCCACCGCCGGTCAGCCGGCCGCCGGCGCCTCCGCCCTGCCCGCCTCGCTCTCCGCCGACGCCCAGGGCGTCGCCCACACGAAGGGCGTCGCGGCCGCGGCTCAGCCCGTCGCGCTGCCCGTGGCCGCCGTCGACGGCGCCGCGACCACGTCCTACGCCGACTCGGCCGTGACCTCGAACCTCTCGGCCGCGGCCGCCGTCGGCGCCGACGAGTCGACGCTCGAGGACATCGTCGCCTCGGGCGACGGCTACCTGAAGCCCGTCGACGCCCCGATCTCCTCCGGCTACGGCTGGCGCGTGCACCCGACGCTCGGCACCCGCAAGCTCCACGACGGCGTGGACTTCGCCGCGGCGTGCGGCACCCCGGCGCGCGCCGCCCAGGCCGGCACCGTGATCGCCGTCGAGTACAACTCGTCCTCCGGCAACCGGGTCAAGGTCGACCACGGCAACGGCGTCGTGACCGGCTACTACCACCTCTCGGAGTTCTCGACGGCGGTGGGCGACCACGTCGCCAAGGGCCAGACCGTGGGCCTCGTGGGCTCCACCGGCCGCTCGACCGGCTGCCATCTGCACTTCGCGAAGATGGACACCGAGGGCGCCTACTCCGACCCCATGTCGCTCTTCCGATGAGCACTCCGACCCCCCGCACCCCCGTCGTCCTGGGCGTCGAGTCCTCGTGTGACGAGACCGGCTTCGGGATCGTCAGCGACGGCGTGCTGCTCGGCCAGGGGCTCGCCTCGAGCGCCGCCCAGCACGCCGAGTTCGGCGGCGTCGTCCCCGAGATCGCCGCGCGCGCCCACCTCGAGGCCGCGGTCCCGACCCTGCGGATAGCCCTCGCCGACGCGGGCGTCGGCCTCGGCGACATCACCCATGTCGCGGCGACGAGCGGGCCCGGCCTGGCGACCGCCGTGCACGTCGGTCTGGCCGCCGCGAAGTCGATCGCCTGGGCGCTCGACGTCCCGCTGTACGGCGTCCACCACCTCGCCGGGCACGCGGCCGCCGACACCCTCGCCCATGGTGCGCTCCCGCCCGAGAGCATCATCCTGATCGTCTCGGGCGGCCACACCTCGATCCTCCACGTGCGCGATCTCGTGCGCGATCCGATCGAGCATCTCGGCGACACCCTCGACGACGCCGCCGGCGAGGCCTTCGACAAGGTCTCGCGCCTGCTGGGCCTCGGCTACCCGGGCGGTCCTGCGATCTCCCGCGCCGCGGTCGACGGCGATCCCGAGGCGTTCAGGTTCCCCCGTGCCCTGCTGCGGGCGGGGGACGCGCCCTACACGTTCTCCTTCTCGGGCCTCAAGACCGCCGTGGCGCGCACCGTCGAGACGATCGAGCGGCGCGGCGATGCCGTCCCCGTCGCCGACATCGCGGCCTCCTTCGAGCAGGCCGTCGTGGACGTGCTCGTCACCAAGGCGCTGCGCGCCGTGCGCGAGAAGGGCCTGGACACCCTCGTCATCGTGGGCGGCGTGGCCGCGAACGCACGCTTGCGCGCCGTCGCCCAGGAGCGGTGCGACGCGGCGGGCGTCGAGCTGCGCGTCCCGCCCATGTCGCTGTGCACCGACAACGGCGCGATGATCGCCGCCGTCGGGGACCTGCTCGTCCGCTCGGGCGCCGACCCGAGCCCGCTCGGGATCGCCGCGGATCCCTCGGCGATCCTCCACGGCGCCCAGCTCCCGCTGCCCGCGGACATCGCGGCCGCCTGACCGGACGAACGGCGCCACTCCGGCCGGTGCCGACCGGCGGCGCCGCACGGTGACCTGCGCCTCACTCGGAGCCCAGGGCTTCCCGAGGGTCGGCACGGGGCCGCCGCGTTGCTAGACTCCTCCGGTACGCCCGCGTAGCTCAGTGGATAGAGCGTCTGCCTCCGGAGCAGAAGGTCGTAGGTTCGAATCCTGTCGCGGGCACCACAGCGGTCATGGTCGAGGCCCCGAGACGAACACGTCTCGGGGCCTCGACCGTTCCCATGGGCCGGCGGCGAGTTCCCAGGCACGTCCAGGTACGCCCCGTACGGTGGGCACCTCCAGGGGGAGTACTCCGACACGGTCGACTCGTCACTCCGGATGCGCGATGACGGATGAGCGCGCGTCCCGGGTCGCCGGTCCCGCATCGCGGGATGGAAGAGACTCTGGCGTCCTTCGCTCACGCCACCCTCAGGAGACCTCCCGGTGAGTCCCACACCCCTCGTCTGGGCGATCACGCTCGGCATCACGATCGCCTTCTTCGTCTACGAGTTCTTCGCGCATGTCCGCACGCCCCACGAGCCCACGATCGGCGAGTCCGCCCGGTGGTCGGCGTTCTACATCGGCCTCGCGCTGATCTTCGGCGTCGGCATCGGCGTCACGACCGACTGGCGCTACGGCGGCGAGTACCTCGCCGGCTACCTCACCGAGAAGGCGCTGTCGATCGACAACCTCTTCGTGTTCCTCATCGTCATGACCGGCTTCGCGGTGCCGAGGATCTACCAGCAGAAGGTGCTGATGATCGGCATCGTGATCGCCCTGATCCTGCGCGGCGCCTTCATCGCGATCGGCGCGGCCCTGATCGCGAACTTCTCCTGGGTGTTCTACCTCTTCGGGGCGCTGCTGCTGGTCCTCGCCTACCGCCAGGCGTTCATGGACCACGAGAGCGACCCCTCCCAGGGGCGTGTCATGCGCTGGGTCCGCCGTCACCTCCCGGTCACCGACGAGTACCACGAGGACAGGCTCACCGTGCGCCGGGACGGCCGGCGCCTGGTGACCCCCATGCTGCTCACGGTCATCGCGATCGGCGTCGTCGACCTGATCTTCGCCGTCGACTCGATCCCGGCCGTCTACGGCCTCACCGAGGAGGCCTACATCGTCTTCACGGCCAACGCCTTCGCGCTCATGGGCCTGCGCCAGCTGTACTTCCTGATCGGCGGCCTGCTCGAGCGCCTCGTCTACCTCGCGCAGGGCCTGGCCGTCATCCTCGCCTTCATCGGCGTGAAGCTCGTGCTGCACGCCCTGCACGTCAACGAGCTCCCCTTCCTCAATGGCGGCGAGCCGATGCTGTGGGCGCCCGAGGTCCCGATCTGGTTCTCCCTGGCGTTCATCGGGACGACGGTCGCGGTCGCGACCGTGGCCAGCCTCGTGTCGACGCGGCGCGGCAGCGCCGACGACGATCGGGGGACGGCGCCGAAGGAGCGCTCGCGATGAACGGCGACCTCCTCGGGAACCTCGCCCTCGTGGTCCTGTTCGTCCTGGTCGGCGGCGTGTTCGCCGCGACCGAGATGGCCCTCGTGACCCTGCGCGAGAGCCAGCTCACCCGATCGCCGCCCGCGGGCGGCGGGGGGAGAAGGTCGCTGCCCTCGCGCGGAACCCGAACACGTTCCTGTCCGCGGTCCAGATCGGCGTGACCGTCGCGGGCTTCGCCTCGGCGGCCTACGGGGCCACCTCGCTCGCGCCGTCCGTGGTGCCGCTGCTCGAGGCGGCAGGAGTCGACGCCGCGCTCGCGCTCACCCTCTCCACCGTCCTGCTGACCCTCCTCATCGCGTACCTGTCGCTGGTCCTCGGCGAGCTCGTGCCCAAACGCCTCGCGATCCAGCGCAACGCGCAGTTCGCCTACGCCGTCGCCCCGGTGCTGAGCGGTTTCGCCACGCTCATGCGTCCGATCATCTGGCTGCTCTCGATGTCGACCAACGCCCTGGTGCGCCTGCTGGGCGGCGATCCGCACAAGACCGGCGAGGAGCTGACCGACGACGAGGTGCGCGACATCGTCGCGAGCCACGAGGGTCTTCCCGAGGACGAGCGGAAGATCCTGGACGACGTGCTCTCCCTGCGGGGACGCCAGGTCAGCGAGGTGATGCGACCGCGGCCGGAGGTGAGCGGCCTCGACGTGACCTCGACCATCGAGCAGGCGGTCGCCCGCGTGCGCGACCTGCCGTTCTCGCGCTATCCCGTCTCCGGGGGATCGATCGACGACATCGCCGGGTTCGTGCACGTCCGCGACCTCTTCGAGGCGGTCGCGGCGCGGCCGGGCGCGCCCGTGGACCAGCTCGTGCGGCCGATGCCGTACGTCCCCTCCACGGCACGGGTGCTGCCGACCCTCACCCGGATGCGGGCGGACGGTCACCACATCGCCGTCGTCGTGGACGAGTACGGCGGGACCGACGGCATCGTCACCCTCGAGGACCTCGTCGAGGAGGTCGTCGGCGAGATCGTCGACGAGTACGACCCCGCCGCCCTGCCGGCCTCCGACAACGACATCGTGGACGGCCGGCTCAACCTGCTCGAGGTCGAGGAGGCCACCGGTGTGCGCCTGCCCCGAGGGGCGTCCGACACCGTCGCGGGGGTCGTCACCGAGCACCTCGGCCGCCTCGCGCGGGTGGGAGACGCGGTCGACGTCGGCGGCGTGACGCTCGAGGTCACGGCGATGGATCGCCGGCGCGTCGCCGAGGTGCGCGTGACGCGAGGCGCCGCCGGGGAAAGCTGAGGCAGCTGACCTCGGGCCGCTCCGTGTCGCCTCGTGGTGACCGCCGGGAGCGCCGGGCAGGCGGTCCGCCCGAGCGGACGAGGCCGCTCGCGGTCCCGACGGAACACAGATGTGACGCTGAGAGCCGCAGCCCTCGAAAAACACAGGGCTGCGGCTCTCACCGTCACATGTGTGCGGGCACGTCCGCGCCTCACCCGCGCCGCAGGGCGAGCAGCTTCTCGAGCACGCCGGCGACGTCCTCGGGGCCGTCGATGCGGAACGGCGCGGCGGTGTCGCCGGTGCCGACCTTGATGCCGAGGTCGTTCTCGCCGATCACCTCGAACACGGACTCGTCGGTGACGTCGTCGCCCAGGTACACCCAGGCATCGGCCGCGCATGCACGCGCGAGGGTCTGGATCGCCGCGCCCTTCGAGGAGTCGACCACCGAGAACTCGACGACCTCCTTGCCGGGAGTGATCTTCACGTCGGGCAGGGTGCGCGCGTACTCGAGCGCCACCTCGGTCGCGTTGGCGGCGTAGCGGCCCTTGGCCTTGCGGGTGTGCAGCACCGCGGCCGAGGGCTTGACCTCGACCTCGGCGCCCGGGTGCTGGGTGGCGATGCGCCGCAGGGTCGCGGTGATGGTCTCGAGCAGGCGCTCGCGCTCGTCGTCCATCTGGGTGCCCGCCCCGTCGAGCGTGCCCGCGTCCATGTCCGGCGGGAGGGCGCCCACCTGCGCTCCATGGCTGCCCACGAGCACCACCGAGCTGGGCATCTGGGTGTGGTGGTCGAGGTCTGCGAGGGTGCGACCCGAGACCAGGGCGACGTTCACGCCCGGCAGCTCGGCGAGCTCGCGCAGGGCGCCGAGCGCCGTCGGATCGGGCTGGACCGCGTCGCGGTCGACCACGATGGGGGCGAGCACCCCGTCGAAGTCGCACGCCACGAGGATGCGCGGGGTCTGCGCGAACTCCGCGAGAGCGGATGCGAGCTCGTCCCGGGAGGGACCGACGTCCCCCGTCAGGCGCACGGTCGGGCCGGCCGGGACGTCCTCGGAGCGCCCTGCGGACTCGAGCTCGCCGAGGAAGGCGTGCGCCCAGCCCTGGACGTCGTTGTCGAGCACCTGGCGGCGCAGCGACTGCATCGCGGCGCGCTGCTCGTCCTCGGGCATCGCGAGCGCGCGCAGGATCGCCGTCTTGAGCTCGTCGACGTCGTGCGGGTTGACGAGGATCGCGGCGCGCAGCTCGTCGGCGGCCCCGGCGAACTCCGAGAGCACCAGCACGCCCAACTCGTCGGGCCGCGAGGCCACGTACTCCTTGGCCACGAGGTTCATGCCGTCGCGCAGAGCGGTCACGAGCACGACGTCGGCCGCCTGGTAGAGGGCCGTCATCGCGCGCCGGTCCAGCGAGCGGTGCAGGTAGGAGATCGCGGGGCGCCCGATCGAGGCGAAGTCCCCGTTGATCCGCCCGACGGTCAGCTCGACCTCGTCGCGCAGCTGCTTGTAGGCGTCGACCCGCTCGCGCGAGGGCGTCGCGACCTGCACCATGAGCACCTCGTCGGGGTCGATGGCGCCGTCGTTGAGGAGCTCGCCCCACGCCTTGAGCCGATGCCGGATGCCCTTGGTGTAGTCCAGGCGGTCCACGCCGACGACGACCTTCTTCGGATCCCCGAGCTCGTGGCGCAGCCGCCGCGACTCCTCCTGGATCTCCGGGTCCTCGGCCAGCTCGCCCACGGCGTGCGAGTCGATCGAGATCGGGAAGGTCTTGGCCGTGACCACGCGGGCCGGTGCCGAGCCGATCCCGGGCACCGTGATCTCGTGCTGGTGGTGGGTGTACCCGAGCAGCTGGCGCACGCTCGTGAGGAAGTTGAGGGCGTCACGCTCACGCTGGAAGCCGATCAGGTCCGCGCCGAGCAGCCCCCGCAGCACCTGGTTGCGCTTGGGGAGCTGGGCGAACAGCTCGAAGGGCGGGAAGGGGATGTGGTCGAAGAAGCCGATCCGCAGGTCGGGCCGGAGCTCGCGCAGGAGCGAGGGCACGAGCTGGAGCTGGTAGTCGTGGACCCACACCGTCGCACCGGGGGAGGCGACCGCGGCGGCTGCCTTCGCGAAGCGGGCGTTGACCTCGCGGTAGGCGTCCCACCACGTGCGATGGAACTCCGGGTCGGCGATCACGTCGTGGTAGAGCGGCCACAGAGTCGCGTTGGAGAAGCCCTCGTAGTAGCGGGCCACATCCTCGGCCGACAGCATCACGGGGTACAGCTGCATGCCGTCGGCCTCGAAGGGATCGGGTGCCTCGCCGGGCGAGCCGGCCCACCCCACCCAGGCGCCCGAGTCGACGGTGCGCATGACGGACTCCATCGCGGTCACGAGGCCGCCCGGGCTCGGCTCCCACCCCACGGAGCCGTCCTCGCGGATGTGCGCGTCGACGGGGAGGCGATTGGCGACGACGACCAGGTCATGAGCAGGCATGGGGGGCTTCCTTCCTCGGCGGGCGGGGCCCTGCGAGGCTATCAAGGGGCACTCGTCACCTCCGCACCGCCGACCGCCCGGTTGCTGGACGCCGAGGGACCGACGAGCGAGAGCCCGCATAGGCTTGCCCGGGCCCTGTGCGCGGGGTCCGTCCGCGGCCCGCCCGGCGCCGCACCCGAGCCGTCCCCTTCGCAAGGAGCACCCGATGCGCGCCCACGAGGCCGGAGCACTCCACGGCAACGACGCGAGCCCCAGCTGGCTCCCGTATCCCGCCGACGTCAACGCCCTCCTGCCCGGTCTCTGGTCCGCGACCACCCGGCGCGACGACACCGGCGCGCTCGAGATCGGCGGCGTCGACGTCCATCGCATCGCCGACCAGGTCGGCACCCCCGCCCTGGTCGTCGACGAGGACGACTTCCGGGCCCGTGCCCGCCGCTTCCGCGACGCCTTCACCGGCGCCTTCGCCCCCTTCGCGGGGGCCGATGTCTACTACGCCGGGAAGTCGTTCCTGTGCACGGGCGTGGCCCGCTGGGTCGAGCAGGACGGGCTGGGCATGGACGTGTGCACGGGGGGGGAGCTCGCCGTCGCGCTGCGGGCCGGCTTCCCGCCCGAGCGCCTGGCCCTGCACGGCAACAACAAGTCCGACGCCGAGATCCGTCGCGCCCTCGAGATCGGGGTCGGGCGTCTCGTGATCGACTCCCTGCCCGAGATCGAGCAGGTCGCCGCCCACGCCCGAGCGCTCGGCGTGCGCGCCCCCGTCATGCTGCGCATCACGACGGGCGTCGAGGCCCACACCCATGAGTTCATCGCGACCGCGCACGAGGACCAGAAGTTCGGCATCTCGCTCAGCGCGGGCGACGCCCTGGAATCGGTGCGTCGCGTGCTCGCCGCTCCCGACGCGCTCGAGCTGGTGGGCCTGCACTCGCACATCGGCTCCCAGATCTTCGACGTGGGCGGCTTCGAGGTCGCGGCCCGGCGGGTGCTCGAGCTGGTCGCCCAGGTGCGCGACGAGCTCGGCCACACGATCACCCACCTCGACCTCGGCGGCGGCTTCGGCGTCATGTACAACAGCCAGCACACGCCGGCGACGCCCGAGACGCTCGCGACGGGCATCGCGGCGATCGTCGAGAAGGAGTGCCATGACCTCGACCTCGAGGTGCCGCGCCTGGCCTTCGAGCCCGGGCGCGCGATCGCGGGCCCGTCCACACAGACGCTGTACGCGGTCGGCACCGTCAAGGACGTGCGCCTCGGCGGGCCGCACCACCGCCTGTACGTCTCGGTCGACGGGGGTATGAGCGACAACATCCGCACCGCCCTGTACGACGCCGACTACTCGTGCCTGCTGTCCGGTCGGGTCTCGGACGCGGAGCCCGCGGTGGTGCGCGTCGTCGGCAAGCACTGCGAGAGCGGCGACATCGTGGTCAAGGACGAGTACCTCCCCGCCGACGTGCACCGCGGCGACCTCGTGTCGGTCCCCGTGACCGGGGCGTACTGCTACGCGCTCGCCTCGAACTACAACCACGTGCCGCGTCCGGCCGTCGTCGCCGTGCGGGACGGCCGCATCCTGCCGCTGATCCGCCGCGAGACCGAGGACGACCTGCTCGCGCTCGACGTCGGCTGACGCGGACGTCGGCCGGCCGTCGCGTCATCTGCCGTCGTCGAGCGCGCGGCGTGCCCGGCTGCTCCGATAGATTCGCCGCAGCGCACGCACCGATCCGGCAGCCCCCTCGACCAAAGGACACCCGAAGCCCATGAACCCTCTCGACGATCCCGCCGCCACTCCGCTGCGCGTCGCCGTGCTCGGCGCCGGCACCGTCGGCACCGAGGTGCTGCGCCTGCTCGGCCAGCAGCGTGACGACCTGGCCCACCGCGTCGGCGCCCCGCTGCAGGTGATCGGCATCAGCGTCCGCGATCGCGGCAAGGACCGCGGCGACCACGTCGATGCCGCCCTGCTGACCGAGGATCCCCACGCCCTCGTGCGCGAGGCCGATCTCGTGGTCGAGCTGATGGGCGGCATCGAGCCCGCCCGCACCCTTCTGCTCGAGGCCATGGCGAGCGGCGCGAGCGTCGTGACCGCCAACAAGGCACTCCTGGCCCAGGACGGCGCCGAGCTGTACGAGGCGGCCGACGCCGCGGGCGTCGACCTGCACTTCGAGGCGGCCGTCGCCGGCGCGATCCCGCTCGTGCGCCCGATCCGCGAGTCCCTCGCGGGTGATCGCATCCAGCGCGTGCTCGGGATCGTCAACGGCACCACCAACTACATCCTCGACGCGATGACCCGCACGGGCGCCGAGTTCGACGAGGCCCTCGCGAGCGCGCAGCGGCTCGGCTATGCCGAGGCCGACCCCACGGCCGACGTCGAGGGGCTCGACGCCGCCGCGAAGGCCTCGATCCTGGCCTCCCTCGCCTTCCACACGCGCGTGGGCCTGCAGGACGTGCACTGCGAGGGCATCACCTCGATCACGGCCGACGACATCGCGGCCGCCCGCCGCCTGGGCAGCGTCATCAAGCTGCTCTCGATCGTCGAGCGGATCGACGACGAGGAGCTGGGGGAGCGGATCTCGGCCCGCGTCTATCCGGCCATGATCCCGGTCACCCATCCGCTGGCGTCCGTCTCCGAGGCCTACAACGCCGTGTTCGTGCAGGCGGATGCCGCGGGATCGCTCATGTTCTACGGGCAGGGCGCGGGCGGCTCGCCGACCGCCTCGGCCGTCCTCGGCGACCTCGTCTCGGTGGCCCGCCAGCGCGTGCACGGCGGGAAGGGGCCGGGCGAGTCGAACTATGCGAGCCTGCCCATCGCCCCGATCGACGAGCTGCGCAACGGCTTCTACGTCGCGCTCACCGTCGACGACCAGCCGGGGGTGCTCGCCGCGGTCGCGGGCATCCTGTCCGCGCACGGGATCTCGATCGCGACCATCCATCAGGAGCCGATCGGTACCTCCTCGGAGCTGGAGAGTCAGGAGAGCCGCGTGAGCCACGGGGGCCGCGACGCGCGCGCCCGCATCGGGATCGTCACCCACACCGCCGCCGAGTCGGCGATGTCGACGGCCCTCGACGACCTGTCCACCACCGCCGCCGTGGTCGCGATCGACTCCGTGCTGCGCGTCGAAGGAGAATGACCCCCATGGCACACCAGTGGCGCGGCGTGATCGCCGAGTACCGCGAGCTCCTCCCGTTCGAGGACTCGGACACCCTGCTCACGCTCGGCGAGGGCGGCACGCCGCTCGTGCACGTCCCCGCGCTCGGCGAGCGCGTGGGCGCCGAGGTCCACATCAAGGTCGAGGGCATGAACCCGACCGGCTCGTTCAAGGACCGCGGCATGGTCAGCGCGATGTCCCGCGCGGTCAGCGACGGCGCGCAGACCGTCGTGTGCGCCTCGACGGGCAACACGAGCGCCTCGGCCGCCGCGTACGCGACCCGCGCCGGCATCGGGTGCGCGGTGCTCCTGCCGCAGGGCAAGATCGCCGCGGGCAAGCTCGCGCAGGCGATCGTGCACGGCGCCCAGCTGATCGCGGTCGACGGCAACTTCGACGACTGCCTCGAGATCGCGCGCAAGCTCGACGCCTCCTTCCCGGTCGAGCTCGTCAACTCCCTCAACCCCTACCGTCTCCACGGCCAGAAGACCGCGGCCTTCGAGGTGTGCGACGCGCTCGGTGCGGCTCCTGACATCCACATCCTCCCCGTCGGCAACGCGGGCAACATCTCCGCGTACTGGATGGGCTACCGCGAGTATGCCGATCGCGGCATCACCGCCTCGCGCCCGGCCATGTGGGGCTTCCAGGCGGCGGGCGCCGCACCCTTCGTGCTGGGACGCCCGATCCCTGATCCCGAGACCGTGGCGACCGCGATCCGCATCGGCGCGCCCGCCTCGTGGGATCTCGCCGTCGCCGCGCGCGACGACTCGGGCGGCCTGATCGACGCCGTGAGCGATCAGCAGATCCTCGACGCGCAGGCGCTGCTGGCCTCCGAGATCGGCATCTTCGTCGAGCCGGCCTCGGCCGCGGGCGTCGCGGGCCTGCTCCAGCAGGCCGAGCGGGGCCGCGTGCCCGCCGGCGCGACCATCGCCATCACGGTCACCGGGAACGGGCTCAAGGACATCGACACCGCGCTCTCCCAGCGCGACGTCACCCCGACCCTGATCGACGCCGACGTCAACGCCGCCGCCGAGGCGCTCGGTCTGGCCTGACCGTGAGGATCGTCCGCACCGCCGCGCGCGTCGAGGTCCCGGCCACGAGCGCCAACCTCGGCCCCGGCTTCGACGCGATGGGGATGGCCCTCGGCCTCGCCGACGCCGTCGAGCTCGAGGCCGTCGCGGGGGCCTCGGAGGTCGAGGTCACCGGGGAGGGCGCCGGGAGCGTGCCGACGGACGAGGCCCACCTCGTGCTGCGTGCCCTGCGTGTGGGCCTCGACCACGCCGGCGCGCCGCAGCCGGGCGTGCGCATGCGCTGCATGAACCGGATCCCCCATGGCCGAGGTCTCGGCTCGAGCGCCGCCGCCACGGTCGCGGGGCTGCTGCTGGCCCGCGGCCTCGTCGCGGCGCCCGAGGCCCTCGACGACCGCGCCGTGCTCGACCTCGCGACGGCGATGGAGGGCCACCCCGACAACGCGGCCCCGGCGCTGCTGGGCGGCGTCACGGTGTCCTGGACCGAGGACGGGCGCGCCCGCTCGGCGCCCCTCGACGTGCCCGAGGACACCGTGCTCGACCCGGTCGTCCTGCTGCCCGCGCGCGAGCTGTCCACGCGCACCGCGCGCGGCCTCCTGCCCGAGACCGTGCCGCACGCCGACGCCGCCTTCACGGCGGGGCGCGCCGCGCTCCTCGTCCATGCCCTCACGCGCGACCCCTCGCTGCTGATGGAGGCGACGGAGGAGCGCCTCCACCAGACCCAGCGCGCACCGGGCATGCCCGAGAGCGTCGAGCTCATGCGCGTGCTGCGTCAGGAGGGCTACCCGGCGACGATCTCGGGCGCGGGGCCGGCCGTGCTCGTGATGGCAGGGGCCGACGCCGCGCTCGCGCCGCTCGTGCGCCGCGTCGTCTCGGACCCGTCCGCGTGGCGCTCGGCGCGTGTCGGTCTCGACCGTCGCGGCGCACGTCTGTGGTAAGGTGAGCCCGCGCTCCGGCGCATCCCAGCACCACCACGATCACGAGCTGGTCGTCCTCGCCCACGGATCTGCACCGCTCTGCCGCGCAGCCCGCCGAGGAGGCGCCCGTCGAGGTGCTCGCGATCCACCGCCACCAAGCCGTCCACCGGGGTCCCGGTGCGGCCACGGGGCGGTGACACGGCCCGCTCGGCGACCACCACGGGCAGCGCCGGACACTCCACGATCAGCTCGTCGCCCGGCTCCCGGCCCCGATGCGCCTGCGCCCCGGACCGCCCGGGAGATCCCGAGCACGACCGTTCACGTTCCTGCCGCCCCCGGTCGCGTCGTGGGCGCCGGGTACGCATTCTTCTGCCACCTCAGGGCCCCAACGCCCGACAGGAAGGACACCGGTGACCGACACCACCACCGCGAGCGACACCGCCTCGCTCTCCTCCAAGAAGCTTCCCGAGCTGCAGGCCATGGCCGCCCAGCTCGGCATCAAGGGCGCCCGCCGACTGCGCAAGGGCGAGCTCGTCGAGGCCATCCGCACCGGCGGCGCCTCCGTCCCCGCGGCGATCCGCGAGGACGCTCCCGCCGCGTCGCACGCAGACGCGCCGCGCCGCGCCGCCGGGGAGCCGCGCCGCCAGGGCGCGCTCGACGTGGCCGCCGAGGACGCCGCCTCCCGTCCGGCGGACGCCGAGGGTCCCGGGCGCCAGGACGGCGCCGAGCAGCGCGCGTCGTCGGCCGAGGACCGCCGCTCCGAGCACTCGGGCCGTCAGAACCGCGAGAGCCGCTCCGAGCGCCAGGAGCGCGGTGAGGGCCGTCCCGACCGTGACGAGCGCCGCGATCGCCCCCGCCGCGTCGAGGACATCGCCCTGCCCGATCGCTCCCACGACGACCACGAGGACGGTGCGCGCTCGGGCGGCGACCGATCCACCCGCGGGCAGCGCCCCGACCACGGCGATCGCCAGCAGGACCGGGGCGACCGCTCCGAGGGCCGCCGCGACGACCGCGACGCCGAGGACGGCGACGATCGCCGCAACCGCCGCAGCCGCAACCGCTCGCGCGACCGCAAGCGCCGCAACCGCGGCGGCCAGGGCGGCCAGGACAACGCCGGCCAGCGCCCCGACACCGAGACGGAGACCGAGACCCGGGAGGGCGAGGAGCTGGTGTCGGTCGCCGGCATCCTCGACATCCGCGACAACAACGCCTACGTGCGCACGACCGGCTACCTGCCCGCTCCGAGCGACGTCTTCGTGAGCGTCAACCAGGTGCGCACGTACGGGCTGCGCAAGGGCGACGCGATCACCGGCCAGGCCAAGGCCCCCAAGGGGGGCGACGACCAGGTGCTCGAGTCGCAGACCATGTCGGCCCGCCAGCGGCGCAACAACCGCAACAACACCTCCAAGTTCGCGCCCCTCGTCGCGGTCGACACCGTCAACGGGATGACCCCCGAGCGGGCCCGCAACCGCGTGGACTTCACCAAGCTCACGCCGCTGTTCCCCGACGAGCGGCTGCGCCTGGAGACCGCCGCCACCGCGATCACCCCGCGCGTGATCGACCTCGTCTCCCCGGTCGGCAAGGGCCAGCGCGGCCTCATCGTCGCCCCGCCCAAGGCCGGCAAGACGATCATCATGCAGCAGATCGCCAACGCGATCACCACCAACAACCCCGAGG
>DAMDHZ010000015.1:0-4178 GCA_032101665.1 Brachybacterium sp.
CACGCCGCGATGCTCTGGACCCGTCGGCCGTACCCCAGCACGGACGGGAACCGGGCGGCGAGCAGGGCCCCGGCGGCGGCGGCGCACGCGGCGGGCGCACGCTGGACCCACAGGGCGTCGTCGATCGTCGTCATGAGCCGGGTGAGCCACACCGTCAGCGGCGGCTGGTCCTCGTACCACCATGCGAGGGGAAGCATGCGGAAGTAGAGCTCGTCGCCGTGGGGACCGTACCGATCCCCCAGCACGAGCAGGACGACAAGGACGGTGAGAGCGGCACCCGTCCCAGCGGGGAGCCGCCCGGCACGGCGCCGAATCCCTCCGAGAACTCTCCCGACGCCGGCCGTACGCTCCGGGCCGGACGGCGCAGGCGGGGTCACCCGCTTCGTCCACGCGTCGACCGCGGGCCCCGGACGGTGCGGTGATCCGTCGGCTCGACGGCGTCGACGAGGACGCGCACGGCCTGGCCGGTGCCGTCCTCCGATCGCACCCGCCGTCCCAGCTCGACGGCGCGTCGGCGCATCTGCGGCCTCAGCCCGGCCTCGATCCTGCGCGCCAGGCGTTCTCCGGTCAGCATGCCGCGCGGGAGCAGGGGCGGAGCGACGCCGACCGTGCGGAGCCGATGGCCCCAGTAGAACTGGTCGGCGAAGTGAGGGACGACCACCGAGGGGATCCCCGCGCGCGCGACCGCACCGGTCGTTCCCGAGCCTCCGTGGTGGACGGCGAGGTCGACACGGGCGAAGAGCGCGGCGTGAGGCTCCTCGCCGATGCCGAGGATGGTGCCGTCGTCGAACCCCTCCGCTCCCGCCAGCTGGACGAGGGCGCGGACGCCGACGCGCTCGGCGGCCCGCGACACGACGGTCAGCACGCGCTCGAGATCGTCCTGAGGCATCGACCCGAAGGTCATCGAGACCCAGGTCGAGGTGCTGGTCGACACGGGTCGGAGGCCGGAGCTCGGCGACGTCGCCGGCTCCGGCCACCACCATCCGGTCGCGCACCCCTCGATGCGCGAGGCCGGCAGGACCGCGGGGCTGACGGCCAGGAGGGTGCCGTGCGTGGCGGTCGAGAGACCGACGGGATGGTGGGGGTGCAGCCGCAGCCGCCCCCTCGTCCATCCTCCGTCGAAACCGCCGAAGTACCTCTCGACCCGGCGCAGCGCCCCGCGCATCCCTCGTCGGAGCGGGCCGGGGAGCAGCCAGCTGAACGGGAGCAGAGGCATGGGACCCCCAAGGCCCCTGTTCTCCGGCCACATGTGGGCGCGGATCACGGGCACTCCTCGGGTCAGGGCGGCATCGACCGGGGCGAGCGCGAAGGTCGAGGCGACGAGGACGTCCGCGTCCTCGAGGGCATCGGCGGTCGGCTCGAAGAAGGACGAGAGGAAGTCGGCGAACTCGCCGCGCGTTCGGTTCACGGCCCGGAGGTCGCCACGCCGCAGGGCCTCGGCGGCGGGACCGGCGAGGAGCCGATGCGGATCGCTGTCGACGGGGACGAGGGGTACGCCGCGGGGCACGCACGGCGCGAGCGCCGCATGCGTCACCAGGTGCGCGTCGTGACCGTTCTCCTGCAGCCGAGCCGCGAGGGCTCCGAAGGGGGCGACGTCTCCTCGGCTGCCCACCGCCGCGAGCACGACTCTCATCGGCCACCCTGCACGGATCGACCCGACCATGATCGCCGTCGAGTCACCCTTCGCATCACACCAGCCTATCGGTGCAGCCCGCCGGGCACGGCGGACCCGGCGACGGCGGCAGCGCCGTCGGCGGTGAGAGCGACCGTCAGTCGAGCGGGCGGCGGGTCGCCCCGTAGGTGGCCGACCGCACGAGGTGCGCATACACCTTGAGCGCTTGTGACACCTGACGCTCACGGTGCTCGGGGCGCCACGGGAGCGGTCCCTTCGCGGCCCGCCGACGCTCGATCTCCTCGTCGGGCACGTCGAGCTGGAGCAGGCGCTTGTCGACGTCGAGGACGATCCGGTCGTCGTCCTCGATGAGGCCGATCAGGCCGCCCTCGGCCGCCTCGGGTGAGATGTGGCCGATCGAGACGCCCGAGGTGCCGCCCGAGAAGCGGCCGTCGGTGATGAGCGCGCACGCCTTGCCGAGCCCGCGGCCCTTGAGGAACGAGGTCGGGTAGAGCATCTCCTGCATGCCCGGGCCGCCCTGAGGGCCCTCGTAGCGGATGACCACGATGTGGCCCTCCTTGACTGTCTTGTCGAGGATCTTCTGGACGGCCTCCTCCTGGGAGTCGCACACGACGGCGCGGCCCTCGAAGTGGAACAGGTCCTCGGTGATGCCGGCCGTCTTGATCACGGCGCCGTCCTCGGCGAGATTGCCCCTCAGCACGCACAGCCCGCCGTCCTTGGTGTAGGCGTGCGGGACCGCGCGGATGGCGCCGCCCTCGGCGTCGGTGTCGAGCTCCTCGTAGAGGCTGGTCTGGGAGAAGGCATGCGTCGTGCGCTGGCGCCCGGGGGCCGCGTGGAAGAACGCCTCGGCCTCCTTGGTGGCGCTCCCGCCGCGCACGTCCCAGTCCGCGAGCCACGTGTGCAGGTCCGGGGAGTGCACGGCGTGCACCGAGTGGTCCATGAGTCCCGCCCGGTCGAGCTCGCCCAGGATGGCGGGGATGCCGCCGGCACGGTGCACGTCCTCGATGTGGTACTGCATCGAGTTGGGGGCCACCTTGGACAGGCACGGCACCGAGCGGGAGAGGCGGTCGATGTCGTCGAGGCCGAAGTCGATGCCGCCCTCGATCGCGGCGGCCAGGATGTGCAGCACCGTGTTGGTCGAGCCGCCCATCGCGACGTCGAGGCTCATGGCGTTGGTGAAGGCGGCCTTGGTCGCGATGTTGCGCGGCAGCACCGACTCATCGTCCTCGCCGTAGTAGCGCGCGGCCAGGTCCACGACGGTGCGCCCCGCGCGCAGGAACAGCTCCTTGCGGAAGGCGTGCGTGGCCAGGGTCGTGCCGTTGCCCGGGAGGGAGAGGCCGAGCGCCTCGGTAAGGCAGTTCATCGAGTTCGCGGTGAACATGCCCGAGCACGACCCGCACGTGGGGCACGCGTTCTCCTCGATCTCGGCGAGCTGCACGTCGGTGATGCTGTCGTCCGCCGAGAGGGAGATCGCGTCGACCAGGTCCAGGCGGTGGTCGACCACGCCCTCGACGGGCGCCCCGGACTCCATCGGACCGCCCGAGACGAAGACGGTGGGGATGTTCAGGCGCATCGCGGCCATGAGCATGCCGGGCGTGATCTTGTCGCAGTTGGAGATGCACACGAGGGCGTCGGCGCAGTGCGCGTTGACCATGTACTCGACGCTGTCGGCGATCACGTCGCGGCTGGGCAGCGAGTAGAGCATGCCGCCGTGTCCCATCGCGATCCCGTCGTCCACGGCGATCGTGTTGAACTCCTTGGAGACGCCGCCGGCCTCCTTGATCGCCCCGGCGACGAGGTCGCCGAGGTTCTTGAGGTGGACGTGGCCGGGCACGAACTGCGTGTAGGAGTTCGCGATGGCGACGATCGGCTTGCCGAAGTCGGACTTCTCCATGCCGGTCGCACGCCACAGGGCGCGGGCACCGGCCATGTTGCGGCCGTGGGTCGAGGTTCGTGAGCGCAGTGCGGGCATAGAGGGATTCTACGCGCCGGATGCCGAGACGAAACGCCCACCATCCGGACAGTGGGCGTCATCACCCGAGCGGATGCGCCGGGGCGCGCTCCCTGCGCGGGCAGGAGGCGCGCCCCGTGGTCCGGTCAGGGGCCGGTCACGGCTCGATGTCGAGCACGTCCATGATGATCTCGCGGACGCGGCCCGCATCGGCCTGACCGCGGGTCGCCTTCATGATCGGGCCGATGAGGGCGCCGATCGCCTGCACCTTGCCGCCGCGGATCTTCTCCACGACGCCCGGGTTGTCGGCGATCGCCCGGTTCACGGCGTCCGTGAGCACGGAGTCGTCGGAGACGACCGCGAGCCCCTCGGCCTCGACGATCGCGGCGGGGTCGCCCGCGCCCTCGAGCACCATGGCGAGCACCTGGCGTGCGATCTTGTCGTTGATCTGCTTGCCGTCGATGAGGCCCTGGAGCTCGGCGACCTGCGCGGGCGTGACGGCGAGGGCCTCGAGCTCGGTCTCCTGCTCGCGCGCGACGCGGGCGAGCTCGCCCATCCACCACTTGCGCGCGCTCTGGGCGGGGGCGCCCGCGG
>DAMDHZ010000015.1:4188-38416 GCA_032101665.1 Brachybacterium sp.
GTTGATGACGTCGCGCATCTCGAGCTCGGTGAAGCCCCACGTCTCGAGCAGGCGGCGCCGGCGGGCGCTCGGCAGTTCGGGCAGCGTGGCCCGGATCTCCTCGATCCACTCGCGGCTCGGGGCGATCGGCACCAGGTCCGGCTCGGGGAAGTACCGGTAGTCCTCGGCGTCGGACTTGACGCGGCCCGAGCTCGTCGAGCCGTCCTCCTCGTGGAAGTGGCGGGTCTCCTGGATCACGGTGTCGCCCGCGTCGAGGATCCCCGCGTGCCGGGAGATCTCGTAGCGCACGGTCTTCTCGATCGACCGGAAGGAGTTGACGTTCTTCGTCTCCGAGCGCACGCCGAGCGGGGCGTCGGGGCTCTCGCGCAGCGAGACGTTGACGTCGGCCCGTACGTTGCCGCGCTCCATGCGGGCCTCGGAGACGTCGAGCGCCCGGAAGATGTCGCGCAGGGTCCGCACGTATGCGGCGGCGACCTCGGGGGCCCGCTTGCCGGCGCCCGTGATCGGACGGGTCACGATCTCCACGAGTGGGACGCCCGCCCGGTTGTAGTCGACGAGCGAGTGGGTCGCGCCGTGGATCCGACCCGTGGCGCCGCCGATGTGGGTGTTCTTGCCCGCGTCCTCCTCCATGTGCGCGCGCTCGATCGCGACCCGGAAGACCTCCCCGTCCTCGAGCTCGACGTCGAGATGGCCGTCGAAGGCGATCGGCTCGTCGTACTGCGAGGTCTGGAAGTTCTTGGTCAGGTCCGGGTAGAAGTACTGCTTGCGCGCGAAGCGGCAAGACTCGGCGATCTGGCAGTTCAGGGCCAGCCCGATCCGGATCGCGTACTCGACCGCACGGCCGTTGACGACCGGGAGGGTGCCGGGAAGGCCGAGGGAGACCGGGGTGATGGCGGTGTTGGGCTCGGCGGCGAAGATGTTGGGCGCTCCGTCGAACATCTTGGTCGCGGTGCCGAGCTCGACGTGGACCTCGATGCCGAGCACCGGGTCGTAGCGGTCGGTCGCGTCCTCGAAGTCCACGAGGGTGTCGGCGGCGCTCACAGGGACGCTCCCTTCAGGTCGGGGGCCTGGGCCAGGAGCGGCCCGCCCCAGGAGTCCTCGAGCAGCGCCTCGAGGGCGCCGCCCACGCGGTACAGACGGTCGTCGGCGAGCGCGGGGGCGAGGAACTGGATGCCCGCGGGCAGGCCGTCCTCCGCGAGCCCCGAGGGGATCGAGATGCCCGGCGTGCCGGCGAGGTTGGCGGGGATGGTGGCGATGTCGTTGAGGTACATCGCCATCGGGTCGTCGGTCTTCTCGCCGAGGCGGAAGGCGACGGTCGGCGCGGTCGGCGAGGCGAGCACGTCGACCTTCTCGAACGCGCTCGCGAAGTCGCGCTGGACGAGCGTGCGCACCTTCTGCGCGCTGCCGTAGTAGGCGTCGTAGTAGCCGGCCGAGAGGGCGTACGTGCCCAGCAGGATGCGGCGCTTGACCTCGGCGCCGAAGCCCTGGCCGCGCGTGGCCTTCATGACGGACTCGGCGGTCGGGTGGTCCTCGGGGACCACGCGCAGGCCGTAGCGCATGCCGTCGAACTTGGCGAGGTTGCTCGAGGCCTCCGACGGCATGATCAGGTAGTAGGCGCCGAGGGCGTAGCGGAAGTGCGGGCACGAGACGCGCACGATCTCGGCGCCGGCGCGCTCGAGGGCCGCGAGGGACTCGGTGAAGCGGGCGCGCACCTCGGGGGCGAAGCCCTCGCCCTCGAGCTCCTCGATGACGCCCACGCGCAGGCCCGCGACGTCCTTCGTGCGGGCCGCGTCGACGAACGAGGCGAAGCCGCCGGTGAGCGACGTGGAGTCCCGCGGGTCGTGTCCCGCCACCAGCTCGTGCAGGAGCGCGGCGTCCTCGACGGTGCGGGTGACGGGACCGGCCTGGTCGAGCGAGCTCGCCATGGCGATGAGGCCGTAGCGCGAGATGGAGCCGTAGGTGGGCTTGACGCCGACGGTGCCGGTCACGGCCCCGGGCTGGCGGATCGAGCCGCCCGTGTCGGTGCCGATCGCGAGCGGGGCCTCGAAGGCGGCGACCGCCGCGGCGCTGCCGCCGCCCGAGCCGCCGGGGATGCGGTCGCGGTCCCACGGGTTGCGGGTGGGCCCGTAGGCGCTCGTCTCGGTCGACGAGCCCATCGCGAACTCGTCCATGTTGGTCTTGCCGAGGATCGGCAGGCCTGCCTCGCGCAGCGTCGTCACGAGGGTCGCGTCGTACGGGGGCACCCAGCCCTCGAGGATCCGCGAGCCGGCGGTCGTGGGCATGCCCTCGGTGACCACGACGTCCTTGACGGCGACGGGGACGCCGGCGAGCGCGGGGAGGTCCTCCCCCGCCGCACGGCGGGCGTCGACCTGGCGCGCGGTCGCGAGCGCGTCGTTCTCGCTCACGTGCAGGAAGGCGTGCAGATCGCCGTCGACGTCGGCGATGCGGGCCAGGTGCGCGCGCGTGAGGTCCTCGGAGGAGACGTCACCGGCGGCGAGCGCCGCGGCCATCGCGGCGGCGGACAGACGGATGGTGTCGTGCGCAGGCGCCATGGTCACTCCTCCCCCAGGATCTGCGGGACCGCGAAGCGGCCGTCCTCGGCGTCGGGCGCCCCTGAGAGCGCCTGCTCCTGGGTGAGGGTCCCGGTGACCTCGTCGGCGCGGAACACGTTGGTCATGGGCAGGGGGTGGCTGGTGGCGGGCACATCGTCGTCGACGACCTCGGACACGGAGGCGACAGCATCCATGATGGCGTCGAACTCCCCGGCGAACCGGGAGATCTCGTCATCGGTGAGCTGGATCCGCGCGAGGTCGGCGAGGCGTGCGACGTCTTCTCGTCCGATCGCTGGCATGCCTCCGATTGTAGGGCCCCGGTATGCTGTGACCCCGATCACCGCTGCGCCCGCGAGGGCCCCGACCCAAGGAGCCGCCATGTCCGTCGATCCGAACATCGACTACCACGCGCACGATCCCGAGGACCGCGACGAGGAGTCGGACGACCCGCGCCTGCGCGAGGCGCAGAAGCTCGAGCAGCGGATGCGGGAGGCGCTCGCCACCAAGGAGAACCCGCTGCGGGACGGCGAATCGACCTCCGACCGCCTCAAGGCCGGCAAGAACGCCGAGTGGGAGGCCGGTCGGACGGACGCCCCCGCCTCGGCCGAGCAGACCCCCGAGGAGCCCTCGGGCGAGTGACGCCCGGTCGTCCGTCGGGGGCCGATGGAACACTGAGGGCATGACGTCACCGACCGCTCCCACCGCCGTCGACCCGGGCCTCGAGGACGAGGCCCTGGCCGCCCTGCGCGACCTCACGGGTCGCGCCGACGCCCGCTTCCACGCGGGCCAGCTCGAGGCGATCGAGGCGCTCGTCGCGCAGCATCGGCGCGCGCTCGTGGTCCAGCGCACCGGCTGGGGCAAGTCCGCCGTCTACTTCCTCGCGGCCCTCCTGCAGCGCCGCCGCGGCGCGGGCCCCGCGCTGATCGTCTCCCCGCTGCTCGCCCTCATGCGCGACCAGGTCGCGGCCGCCGCCCGGGCGGGCGTACGGGCCGAGGCCATCAACTCCGCCAACCCCACCGAGTGGGGCGAGATCGAGCGCCGGCTCGCCGAGGACAGCGTCGACGTCCTGCTGGTCTCCCCCGAGCGCCTGGTCAACCCGCGGTTCCGCGACGAGCAGCTGCCGCGGCTGATCGAGCGCTGCGGACTGCTCGTGATCGACGAGGCGCACTGCATCTCCGACTGGGGCCACGACTTCCGGCCGGACTACCGGCGCCTGCGCGACCTCGTCGCGGCGCTGCCCGCGGGGGTGCCGGTGCTCGCGACGACGGCGACCGCCAACGGACGCGTCGTGGACGACGTGGCCGAGCAGCTCGGCCATGGCGGCGAGGACGTGCTCACCCTGCGCGGTCCGCTCACGCGGGACTCCCTCCGGCTCGGCTGCCTCTCGCTGCCCGACGACCGGGCGCGCCTGGAGTACCTCGTGGCGCGGCTCGACGCCTTCGAGGGCTCGGGCATCATCTACACCCTGACCGTCTCGGCGGCCGAGGACCTGGCCCAGCTGCTGGATGGGCCCGGCCGGCGCGTGCGCGCCTACACGGGACGCACCGACGCCGAGGAGCGCGCGGAGCTCGAGCAGGCGCTCAAGGGCAACGAGGTCAAGGCGCTCACGGCGACGAGCGCGCTGGGCATGGGGTTCGACAAGCCCGACCTCGGCTTCGTCGTCCACCTGGGAGCCCCGAGCTCGCCCGTCGCCTACTACCAGCAGGTGGGGCGCGCGGGCCGCGCGACGGCGAGCGCCGACGTGCTGCTGCTCCCCGGCCACGAGGACCGCCGCATCTGGGAGTACTTCGCGACCGCCTCGATGCCGAGCGAGCAGAGCGCCCGGGCCGTGCTGGGAGCGCTCGAGGCGTCCGGCGCACCGCTGTCCACCCCCGCCCTCGAGGCTCGGGTGGACATCAGGCGCTCGGCGCTCGAACTGCTGCTGAAGGTGCTCGCGGTCGACGGCGCCGTCGAGGCGGTCCGGGGCGGCTGGGTGACCACCGGGGCAGCGTGGACCTACGACGCCGAGCGCTACGCGACCGTGGCCCGGACCCGCCGCGAGGAGCAGGACGCGATGCTCGCCTACGAGCACCTGGGCCCCCACGACGACCCCGGGTGCCGGATGGTCTTCCTCGCCCGTCAGCTCGACGACACGACGGCCGCGCCGTGCGGACGCTGCGACCTGTGCGCGGGTCCCTGGTTCCCCGAGGCGGGGACGCTCGGACATGGTGGCGGCGAGGAGACCGGGGGCGTCGACGAGGTCGACCGGCTGCTCGCGCGGGTCGGGGTGCCCGTCGAGCCGCGCGCCCAGTGGCCGCAGGGGCTCGACCGCCTGCGCGTGGTCGACGAGAACGGGAAGGTCCTCAAGGGACGCATCCCGGAGGCGGAGCGGGCCGAGTCCGGTCGGGTGCTCGCCCGGGCGTCGGACCTCGGTTGGGGCCAGCGGCTCCGCGAGCTGCTCGCGACCGATGCCCAGGGGAACCGGATCGACGCAGCCGTGCCGTCCGACCTCGGCCGCCGGATCGTCGAGGTGCTCGCACAGTGGGACTGGGCCGAGCGCCCCCGGGGGGTCGTGGCGGTTCCCTCGCTCACCCGACCGACGCTCGTCGCGTCGATGGCGCACGGCATCGCGTCCGTCGGCCGGCTCGAGGACCTCGGGGGGCTCGATCTCGCCCCGGGATCGGAGGAGCTGCGGCCCGGCGGCAACAGCGCCTTCCGCGTCGCCGACCTCTGGGAGCGCTTCGCGGTGGGCCCCGAGCTCGCCAGGCGCCTCGACGCCCTCGACGGCGCGCCGGTCCTGCTGGTCGACGCCGAGATCGGGACACGGTGGACGATGACCGTCGCCGCACGCCTGCTGCGCCGCGCGGGCTCGGGGCCGGTGCTGCCGTTCGCCCTCGCCCTGCAGGGGTAGAAGCGCTTCCGACCGCTCGCGGTCGGGCATGGCACGATCGGGGCGTGGATGAGTTGCCGAAGTACCGCGCGCTGGTCGAGGACCTGCGGCACACGATCGAGTCCCTGCCCGTCGGCCACGCGGTGCCGAGCGAGCGGGCGCTCGCCGCGTCCTCCGGGGTCTCCCGGATGACGGCGCGCCGTGCCCTCGACGAGCTCGAGCGCGCGGGGATGCTGCGCCGCGAGGTCGGCCGCGGCTCGTTCGTCTCGCGCCCGGCCGTGAGCGTGCCGCTGCGGCTCACGAGCTTCAGCGAGGACATCCGCAGTCGCGGCATGACCCCGTCGAGCCGCGTGCTCGCGGCGCGCGAGGAGCCCGCCGGGGCCGAGTTCGCCGATGTCTTCGGGATCTCCCCGGATGACCCGGTGGCCCGCATCGACCGGGTGCGCCTCGCCGACGGGAGCCCGATCGCGATCGAGCGGGCAGCGCTCAACGCCACCCTCACGCCGGGCATCCACCGCCGGGATCTCGCCGCCGTCTCGCTGTACGACGTGCTCGAGCGGGAGTACGCCGTGCGGTTCGACGCGGGCGAGCAGCGCATCCGGGCAGGTCTCGCCGGCACCGAGGACGCCGAGCTGCTGGGCGTCGACGCCGGCTCCGCCGTCCTCGAGTTCGTGCGCGTCTCGATCGCGGCGGGCGCGGTCGTCGAGCGCACCGTCTCCACCTACCCCGGTGAGCGCTTCGAGCTCGCCGCGAGCATCCTGCCGGCTACAGCTCCGGGATCCGGGGGCCGAAGCGCTCTTCGAGAACGCGGTTGAGCTCGTCGTTGCCCTCGATGTTGGCACTGCGCCAGCACGGCACCTCGGGCGCGAGGTCGTGGACGCGGCGCAGGATCTCGGCCCACACGCACGTGTTCGCGAGACTCGAGACGGGGGCCGTGACGGGGGCCGCGAGCGGCCAGGTCACGTCGCCGGGCGGCACCTGGGTGTCGATGACGACGTCGACGACGTCCATCAGGCGCACGCCCGCGCGCCGGGGAGCGCGCCGGCTCGCCGCGACCGACGTCACCGCGACCACCTGGGCACCGGTGGCCCGTGCGGTCTGCGCGATCTCGATCGGGTAGGGGTTCACGCCCGAGGTCGAGTAGACGATCACGGTGTCCTCGGGACGGATCCCGGCGGCCTTCGCGACGCCCCTCCCCAGGCCCTCCTCGCGTTCAGCGCTCGTCGAGCCGCCGGCGCTCGCGAGCGGCAGGATCCGCTCGTGCCAGAGCGGCCGCACGAAGGCGAGACCACCGGCGCGGAAGAACGTCTCCATGACCGCCACGAGCGAGTGGCCGGCCCCGGCCGGCCGGACGAGGCCGTCCGCGTGCCCCGTCGCGACGATCGCCTCGGCGGTGCGTCGCAAGGGCTCCTCGTTCGCGGCGCACATCTGCCGCATGCGCTCGAGCAGGTCGTCGATCATGCCCACCCCTCCTTCTCGAGGCCCTCCACGATGCGGGCGCCGACGTGGTCGACGTCGACGAAGTTGTCGACCGCGACCATGACCGGCGCGATGGTGCCGAGCTCCTCGAGGTAGCTGGCCTGCGCGACGACGACGTCCGGGTGCTCGGAACGGGCCGAGCCGATGTCGGTGTGGTTCAGGCGGGCGGTGATGCCGCGCTGGGCGAGTGCGCGTTCGGCGGTGGTGCGCAGGATGAGGCTCGAGCCCATGCCCGCGCCGCAGACGGCGAGCACCGAGAGTGGATCGGGGCGCGTCGCCGAGCTCGGAGCCTGCGGCGGCGCGGCCGTCGTCGTCGCCGAGGTCGCCGTGCCGCGCATCTCGCCGCGATCCATCCGGTGGCCCAGCAGGACGAGCACCACGATCGTCACGACGAGCGCGAGCACGGGCAGGGTCCAGATCGCCCAGGCCCCCAGTCCGGAGACGAGCGAGCCGAGGCCGATCAGGATCCAGCCCACCGCGTACCAGTCGGCATCGGCGAGGGTCGCGAGCTCCGGTGCGGTCGAGCCGTAGAGCGACCAGCCGATCGCCTGCCCGCAGCCCAGCACGATGCCGTTGAGCACGCCGCCGAAGATCGCGCCGCGCCAGCCGGCGACCGCGTTGCCGAAGATGCCGCCTGCGCCACCGCCGAAGAACAGCATGATCATCGGGGGCACCAGGACGAACCAGCCGGTGGCCGAGAACAGCAACATGAGCAGCAGGAAGACCACCGTCGAGGTGAGGAAGCCGATCATGACCGAGGTGGGGGCCTTGGTGAAGGTGACCGGCAGGTCGAGGGCCGGCTTGGTGCCCGGCAGCGCCTTCTCGGACAGGCCGCGGAAGGCGGGCACGATCTCGGCGAGGAACATGCGCACACCGAATAGCAGGATCGCGATGCCGGCCGCGAAGCGCAGCGCCTGCAGGATCGCCCACACGGCGGGGAGCACGGTGGCGTCGCCCATCTGCTCGTGCACGACGGCGGGGTCGGCGAACAGCACCGCGATCAGCATGATGACGCCGATGACGGTCGCGGTCGAGACGTTGATGTCCTTGAAGAACGACAGGCCGCGCGGCAGCTTCACGGACTCGGAGTCATGGGCGACCGGATCGCCGAGCCGCAGCGCCCGCGCCCCGTAGCCGGCGCCGATCGCGATCAGCGAGTCGGTGTGGCCCAGGCCCACTTCGTCGTCGCCCATGACCTTGCGCATGAGCGGGGCCGTCCACAGCGGCTGCAGCACCCAGTAGCAGCCGATCAGGATCGAGCCGACGCCTGCGAGCACCCAGCGGTTGACGTCGGTGAAGGCCTCGACGAGGCTCGCCGCGATCACGACGCTCATCCAGTACATGAGGTGGCCCGTGAGGTACACGAAGCGGGCCGCGGGGAAGATGCGCACCAGGATCAGGTGCACCACGAAGCCGCCCGCGATGATGAGCGGCACCACCGAGCCGGGGCCCGCGGAGAAGTCCGCGAGCGATGACGTGGCCTTCGGCGCCTGCAGCCCCATCGAGCTCGAGACGATGGTCTGGAAGCTGGAGAGGCCGCCCGTGAAGATCTCGACACCGATGTTGAGCACCACGACGCCGATCGTGGCGCGCAGGGCGCCCGCGATCACCTCGTTGACCGGTGCTCGCTGCAGGGCCAGGCCGATCAGCGCGATGATCCCGATCAGGATGGCGACCTGCGAGAACAGATTGTCCGTGATGAGCCGGACGACGTCCTCGAACGTGTTCATGTGGATGCTCCTCAGCTCCCGTGCTCGGTGCGCGGCGCCTTCACGCGCGTTCCACAAATGGTATAGCCCACTTGCCCGGGGCGTCCAGGACCCTCGACGCCGAAGTCCCTAAGCTGGGCCCATGCCCCGGCCCTCCCGCCATCGCCCGCCCGTCAGCCGGCTGTCCCGCGCGGTGCTCCGTCGCTTCGCCGCGCCGCGGCTGAACATGCGGGAGGACTACGAGAAGGTCCGCCGCCTCCAGCGCCAGCTCGCCGCGCTGCCCGCCGCCCGCTACCGCCCCCTCGACCGCCGGATCATGTCCGAGGACGGCAGCCACGGGATCCCGGTCCGCGTCTTCCGCCCCAAGGAGCAGCGGCGAGAAGAACTTCTCCTCTTCTTCCACGGGGGCGGCTGGGTCACGGGTGACATCGAGAGCTACACCCCCGCGTGCGCGACGATGGCGGAGCTCACCGGTTGCGTGGTCGCCTCCGTCGACTACCGCCTGGCGCCCGAGCACCCGTTCCCGGCGGGGCTCGAGGACTGCCGACGGGTGGCGCAGGTGCTGCTCGAGGACCCCGCTCGGGCCGGGGTGCGGGAGGCCGAGGACATCGTGCTCGTGGGCGACTCGGCCGGCGGCAACCTCGCCGCCGCGGTCTCGCTGCGGCTGCGCGAGGAGCAGGCGCGGTGCGCGAGCCGCCAGATCCTGCTCTACCCGGTGATGCATGGGGACCACGATCCCCGGACCTCGCCGTTCGCCTCCGTGCGCGAGCACGGCCAGGGATATCGACTGACCACCACGGAGGTCCAGGACTATCTGGACCTCTACGTGCCCGACCCGATGCTGCGTCAGGATCCTCTGGTCGCACCGCTCATGGCGACCGACCTGTCCGGGCAGCCGAGCACCCTGCTGATCACCGCGGAGCTGGACCTGCTGTGCGACGAGGGCGAGGCCTACGGGCGGGCGCTCGCGGCGACGGGCGTGCCCGTGCGACTCCACCGGGTCGAGGGCGCCCTGCACGGCTTCATCACCCTGCCGCGCTTCTCCCGGCCCCTGCGCGAGGCGTACGAGGTCATCAACGCCTTCCTCGACGAGCCGGATGGGTCGCCGTGACCCGGCGGGTGTGGGTGCGGCTCGACAACGCCTCCAACATCTTCCTCGCCGCCCGGACCGACGCGGACCCCAAGGTGTTCCGGCTCAGCGCGGAGATGGACCACGACGTCGACCCCGCGCTACTGCAGGAGGCGCTCGAGACGACCTACGACCGCTACCCGCTCTACCACGCGGTGCTGCGGCGCGGCGTGTTCTGGTACTACCTCCAGGACAGCGACCTGCGCCCTCTCGTCGAGCCCGAGACGCAGGCCACGTGCGCTCCTCTCTACCAGGCCGATCACCGGACCCTGCTGTTCCGGGTGCTGCACCATCGGCACCGGATCGTGCTCGAGATCTTCCACGCGCTCTCCGACGGCACCGGAGCCCTGTGGTTCCTCACCGACCTGGTGTCCGCGTACGCGCGCCTGGACAGCGGCACGATGCCGGATGCCCGCCCTCGCGCGGCCACCACGGACCAGATCTCGGGAGACCCGGCGGGCCCGCGACACGCGCTGACCGTGGACAGCTTCGCGCACTACTTCCGTCGCCGCCGGCGCGCATCGCCAGCATCCGCCTCGGCTTTCGGCCGCGACGCCGCACCGGCGGTGCTCACCGTCGCGGGCGGCTCCGCGACCGTGCCCGAGCGCCCCGCGAGCACCGGTCGGCTGCTCCGGCGGCCGCGCGGCCGGGTCCACCGCGTCCGCGGCACGCGCACACCGGACAACCGCACGCGGGCCGTCGAACTCACCGTGCCCGCCGCGGACGTGCTCGCGCTCGCCCGGTCCGAGAGCGTCACCGTGACGATGCTGCTGACGGGCCTGTTCTTCGAGTCGATCCGCCTGTCCTCCGGCGGCCTGGGGGCCTCGCGCACCCTGGCGGCGTCCGTACCGGTCAACCTGCGGCAGTTCTTCCCCTCGACCTCGGCGCGCAACTTCTTCGCGACCGTGCGGGTGCAGCACACCTACGCCCAGGGCGAGGACGACCTCGGCTCCGTCTGCCGGGACCTCCAGGAGCAGTTCCGTCCGCAGGCCACGGCGGCCGCCCTCGAGCGCCGGCTGCGGGCGCTCATCCGGTTCGAGCGCATGCCGGGACTGCGGATCGTGCCGCGACCGCTCAAGGACATCGTGCTCGGTCTGATCAATGCCGTCGCCAACCGCGGGCTCACCGTGGCCGTCTCGAACCTGGGACAGGTACGCCTGCCCGACCCGGCCGAGGCGCACGTCGGGCGGATGCTGTTCCACGTCTCCGCGGCGCGCCCGCAGTTCTGCGCCATGTCCCATGCCGGGCTCCTCACGATCAGCTTCACCTCGCCGTTCGTCGAGACAGGCCACATCCGCGAGTTCGCCCGGCAGCTGACCGCCCGCGGGGTGGACGTGAGCGTCGCCGCCGCGCGCGTGACCGAGGCCGAGCTCGCCCGGGAGGAGTCGTGAGACGCTGCGCCGAATGCCTCGTGCGCGTCGAGGGCGACTGGGAGCGCTGCCCCCTGTGCCGGGCGCCGCTCATCGGGCATGCGACCCCGAGCCCGCTGCCGGACGTGCCCCTCGTCTTCTCGCGCCGCCGGGTGCTGCGGACGCTCTTCGGCACCTCGCTCGCCGTGATCGCCGCGTCCCTCCTCGCCCAGCTGCTGTTCCGGCAGGGGCTCGCGGGCTTCGGCGTCGTGCGCTCGGTGTGGCTGGGCATCGCCACCATGTGGCTCGTGGTGCTGATGGCGGTGCGCAAACGACGCAACGTCGCCAAGGGCACGGTGTACCTCGTGGTGCTCGTGGGGCTGCTCTGCGTCTACTGGGACTACCTCACCGGCTGGCACCGCTGGTCGGTCACCTACGCGGTCCCGATCGTCTGCGCGTGCGCCGTGGTGGCCCTGCTCATCACGGTGCGGGTGATGCGCATCGAGGTCGGCGAGCACATCCTCTACAGCGCACTCACGGTGCTGCTGGGCCTGGTGCCGCTCGTCTTCCTCGCCCTGGGCTGGACGGCCACCCCGCTGCCGTCCGCGATCTGCGGCGTGCTCAGCCTCGTCGTGCTCGGGCTGCTGCAGCTGGCCCGGGGCGCGGAGGTGCGCCACGAGCTCGCCAAACGTCTGCACCTGTGACGGCGGCTCACGCCATGTCGTCGGACACTTCGTCCGCGTCTGCCCCCTCGGCCGGCCCATGGGCCAGCAGCTCCGCGAATCCGGCTTCGTCGAGGATCGTGAGCCCGAGGTCGCGGGCCTTGTCGGCCTTGGAGCCGGCGTTCTCCCCCACCACGACGTAGTCGGTCTTCTTCGAGACCGAGCCGGCGGCCTTGCCGCCGCGGGCGATGATCGCCTCCTTGGCACCGTCGCGCGTGAAGCCCTCGAGGCCGCCCGTGACCACGACCGTGAGCCCCTCGAGGGTCTTCGTGAAGCCCTCCTCGACGTCGTCGGCCATGCGCACGCCGGAGGCCTCCCAGCCGCGCACGAGCTCCTCGTGCCACGGCACCGAGAACCACTCCCGCACGGCCTCGGCGATGATCCCGCCCACGCCGTCGGTGTCGGCGAGCTGCTCGACGCTCGCCTCCCGGATCGCGTCCATCGAGCCGTACGCGGTCGCGAGCGAGCGTGCCGCGGTGGGGCCGACGTGGCGGATCGAGAGGGCGACGAGCACGCGCCACAGCGGCTGGGTCCGCGCCTTGGCGAGCTCGTCGACGAGCAGGTCGGTGTTCTTGAGCGGCGCGGGCTCCCTGACCTGCTTCCAGGCGTCGTCGCGCTTGTAGTGGCGGAAGGTCGGCCGCGACCAGAACGCCGGCTGGATCCGCCAGTCGCCCGTGGCCTCGCCGTCGCGCCGCTCGGGCTGCCAGACGAACACGTCGCGCAGCTGCTCGGCGGTGAGATCGAAGAGGTTGGCCCCGGTCGTCACGCGCGGCTCCTGGAGGGACGGCAGCAGGGGATCGTCCGGGTCGGTGATGCGCAGCAGCGGCACCCCGTCATTGCCCTCGCTCTCCTGTCCGTTCTTGAGCACCACGAAGCCGGACAGGCGGGTGTCCTCGAGATCGCGGATCGGCAGGTAGACGCTGTGGCCGGCGCGGAGGGCGGCGAGCGCCTCGGGGCGCCGGAGATCGGGGTCGGTGAGCGCGACGGCGCTCTCCTCGCCGAGCGACTCGATGTCGAAGGCGCCGCGGCCCGCGGCATGGGCGATCCGTCCCGTCACCTGCGCGGGGCAGTCCTTGGCGTTGGGGCAGCGCCAGTCCTTGTCGCCCTCCCGCTCGGGCCGGATCTCGGTCCCGCACGAGGGGCAGCGCCTCGGCATCTCGAACGGCGTCTCGGTGCCGTCGCGCAGTGCCTCGACGGGGCCCACGATCTCCGGGATCACGTCGCCCGCCTTGCGCAGCACGATCGTGTCGCCGATGAGGACGCCCTTGCGCTCGACGTCGAACTGGTTGTGCAGCGTCGCGAACTCGACGGTCGAGCCTGCGACCTTGACGGGCTCGAGCACGCCGAAGGGGGTCACCCTGCCCGTGCGGCCCACGTGGGTCTGGATGTCCAGGAGGGTCGTGGTGACTTCCTCGGGCGGGTACTTGAAGGCGATCGCCCAGCGCGGGGCGCGCGAGGTGGAGCCGAGGCGTCGCTGCTGGGAGAAGGCGTCGACCTTGATGACGATGCCGTCGATCTCGTGCTCGACGTCGTGGCGGTGCTCGCCGTGGTGCTCGATGAACGCGTGCACGTCGGCGAGGCTGCCAAGGACGCGAGTGTGCGGGGAGGCGGGCAGGCCCCAGGCCGCGAGCTGGTCGTACACCTCGGACTGGGAGCCGAGCGTCACCCCCTCGTGCACACCGATGCCGTGGACGTACACCCGCAACGCCCGGGACGCCGTGACGGCGGGGTCCTTCTGGCGCAGCGAGCCGGCCGCGGTGTTGCGCGGGTTGGCGAACTCGGCGAGGCCGGCCTCCTTGCGTTGCTCGTTGAGCTCCTCGAACGCGGCCGAGGGGAAGAACACCTCGCCGCGCACCTCGAGCACGGCGGGCGGCTCGTCGGTGTCGAGACGCTCGGGCACGTTGGCGATGGTCCGCACGTTGGGGGTGACGTCCTCGCCCACCCGCCCGTCGCCGCGGGTCACGCCGCGGACGAGGCGCCCGTCCTGGTAGACGAGGTCGATCGCGAGGCCGTCGATCTTGAGCTCGGTCAGGTACTCGACGTCGGACGCACCGCCCAGGCCCTCCTCGACACGGTGGGCCCACTCGTCGACGTCCTCGAGGCTGAAGGCGTTGTCGAGCGAGAGCATCCGCTCGAGATGCTCGACGGGAGCGAAGCCCGCGGCCACACCCCCGCCGACGGTCTGGGTCGGCGAGTCGGCGCGGGCGAGCTGCGGGTTGCGCGCCTCGAGCTCGCGTAGCTCCCGCTCGAGCTGGTCGTAGTCCGCGTCCGTGAGGGTCGGTGCGTCCTTCTCGTAGTACTCGACGCGGGCTTGCTCGATCCGGGCGGTCAGCTCGGCGATCCGCTCCTGGGCGCTGCGCGTCGGGGCCGCGACGTCGTCGCGGTCGTCGGTCGCTGCATCGGACGAGGTGCTCTTCTTGGCGGTCACGCGCCCATTGTGGCGCACCGGCCGGACATTCCCCGATCACGGGGAGAGGCGCGACCGGGCGGCCCCGACCGTGCCAGGGATCGCACGCGGCAGACTGGTCGGATGCACCGAGAGATCCGCCCCGCGAGCACGGCCGACCTCGCGCGCCTGCAGCTGATCGAGAGCGCCGCCGACACGCTGTTCGAGGCGTCCTTCGGTTCCGAGCCGTTCGGCCCGGAGTCGGCCGAGCCGGGCGAGGCACGGGCCGCGACTCCCGGCTTCGTGCTCGTCGCCGCGGAGCGGCCCGCGGGGCCCGCGGTCGGCTTCGTCCACGTGCTCGAGGTCGAGACTCTCGCGCATCTCGAGCAGCTGGCCGTCGTGCCCGAGCAGGCACGACGCGGTCACGGCGGTGCCCTCGTCGAGGCCGCGTGCGCCGAGGCGGCGCGGCGCGGATACCGCTCGATCACCCTGCGGACCTTCGCGGACGTGCCCTTCAACGGGCCGTTCTACGCGGCTCACGGCTTCGTCGAGACCCCCGCGCGTGACGCACCGCTCTTCCGCGCCCTCGAGGCCACCGAGGCCCAGCTGGGACTCGACCGCCTCGGCCGGCGCGTGCTCATGGCACGAGAGCTCTCGCCTCACAGTGACGTGCGCAGCTGACGCTCCTCCTCGTCGGTGAGCCCGGCGCCCTCATGGCGACCGCGTGCCTCCTCCCATGCGAGCACGTCGGCGAGGGTCTCCTCGAGCGGCCGTTCCCGCAGGCCAGCCGCTCGCGCCGCACTCGAGTCGACCGACCCGAAGTGCTCGTAGCCGGGAGCGTCGATCCACAGCGGCAGGGAGCGGGGTCCGGCCCACGGGGCCACGTGCTCGCGACCGAGGATCACCGGGTCGACCGGACGCGCTGTCACGCTCGCGTGCGCCGCGCGACGGGAGGCCGTGAGCAGACGGTCGAACGTCGTCCCGGCCCCGCTCGCATTGAACACGCCGGTGATCCGCCGCTGCGCGCACGTGACGATCCAGGCGGCGAGGTCGCGCACGTCGATCAGGTGCACGCCCGCTCCGGGCGCATCCGGGACGAGCACGTCGCGGCCGGTCGGGTGGGCGAAGCGCCACGGGTAGTACCCGCTGCGTCCCGACCTGTCGCCGGGGCCGCCGATCAGGCCCGGCCGGATGACGGTCCATGACTCCGCGTGCTCGCGCACGGCGTTCTCGCACGCGACCTTGGCCTCGCCGTAGAGCTCCATGTCGGTCAGGTCCTCGCCCACGAGCGGCTCGCGCACCGGCGCGTCCTCCGTCTGGTCGGGGACCTCGAAGGCCGCGTAGACGTTCACGGAGGAGATGTAGGTCCAGTGCGCGGCGGTGGCGTCGCGCAGCGCTCGCCGCACCTGCCCGGGATGGCTCGACAGGTCGATCGCGGTGTCGAAGCGGCGATCCTCGAGCACGGCGAGGGCTCGGTCGTCCTGACGGTCGGCCGCGAGGTGCTCGGTCCCCTCGGGAAGCGGGGAGCTGCCGCGGCAGAGGCACACGACGCGGTCCCCGCGGTCGAGGGCGGCCCGGGCGATGGCGCGGCCCAGGAAGGCGGTGCCGCCGAAGAGGAGGAGATCCATCGCCCCAGCCTGCCATGCAGGGCGGTCGCCGGTCAGGCCCCGGCGGCGAGCTCGTCGAGCGGTGCGGCCAGGCGCCGCGGCAGGTCGCCGATCCACACCGCGCGCAGGCTGCGCCGCAGGTCCTCACCCGTCACCTCGAGCGCCTGCAGCCGGCCCGAGCGCACGTGGTCGGCCACGGCGAGGTCGCTCAGGAGCGCGCATCCCGCGCCGCCCGCGACCGCGGTGCGCACCGCCGCGTTCGAGTGGAGGACGAGCGCGGGTGGCGCCACCTCGCGCGGCGCGAGCGCGCGGGCGAGCACCTCGCGCGTGCCCGACCCCTCCTCGCGCACGACGAGCGGGGTGCGCGCGAGCTCGTCGGCGTCGATCCGGCCCCGCGCCGCCCACGGGTGCGTCGGGGCCACGACCGCGACGAGCCGATCGCGCCCGATCTCCCGGCTCGAGACGCCGCGCGGGATGTCCGTCCCCTCGACGAAGCCGAGATCGGCCCGGGAGCGACGCAGGGCACTCAGCACGCCCGTGGTGTTGGCGACCTCGAAGGAGACGGGGGTGTCGGGCAGATGGCTCGCGAGCGAGGCGAGGAAGGCGGGCATGAGGTGCTCGGCGATCGTCTGCGAGGCGAGCACGCGCACGCGGCCGGCGCCGGCCGCGGCCTGCACCTGGTCGACGAGGGCGTCGGCGGCGTCGAGCACGCGCCGGGCGTGCTCGACGGCGACGCGGCCGGCCGCGGTCGGCTCGCTCCCCCGGGCGCCGCGCGTGAACAGCCGCGTCCCCAGTCGTCGTTCGAGGCGCGCGAGCTGCCGCGAGGCGTTGGGCTGGGCGAGTCCCAGCAGGGCGGCAGCGCCCGAGAGGCTCCCGGTGTCGGCCACGGCCACGAGGAGCTCGAGCGCGGCGGTGTCGGGACGTGCAGGCATATCACCGATGATATGGGCGATAGCGGATCGACGGCTACCGCGACGTCGCGCCCGGCCGGACCCTGGAGGACATGCCCCGCTCCCTCACCGCCCCGCGCCCGACCGCCCCCTCCCCCGCCCCCGGGCACGTCCGCCGCATCCTTCCCGGTCTCGTCGTAAGCGTCGCGGTCGCCCTCGCCGCCTACGCCCTCTCCCTCGCCGTGCCGGCCGCCTCGACGGCGCTCGTGGCGATCCTGCTCGGCGCCCTCGCCGCGAACACCGGTCTGCTGCCGGGCGCGCTGCGGCCGGGGCTCGACGTCGCCGCGAAGCCCGTGCTGCGGATCGGCATCGTGCTGCTCGGCCTGCAGCTCGCGCTCGGCGACATCCTCGCCCTCGGTGCGGGGATGATCGTGCTGATCGTCGCGGTGGTGGCAGGCGGGACGGCGGCGGGCATCCTCCTGGGCCGGGTGCTCCGGGTGCCCCGCACGCAGGCGCTCCTGGTCGCGTGCGGCTTCTCGATCTGCGGCGCCGCGGCCGTGGCCGCCGCGGCGGGCGCCCTCACGCCCGAGCGCCGCGAGGGCGAGGACGAGGAGGTCGCCGTCGAGCGCTTCGAGACCCAGGTCGCGACGGCGGTCGCCCTCGTCGTGGTCTTCGGGACGATCCTGATCCCGCTCATGCCCGTGCTCACGAGCGCCCTCGGGCTCGGCGATCGCGCGGCGGGGACGTGGATCGGGGCGTCGGTGCACGAGGTGGCCCAGGTCGTCGCCGCGGGCAGCCTCGTGGGCGACGACACCCTGCGGGTCGCGGTCCTCGTCAAGCTGGGGCGCGTGCTGCTGCTCGCGCCCATGATCGCCCTGCTCGTGGCGTCCCAGCGCCGCGGCGCTCCCGCGGCGGCGCCCAGGGCCGAGGCGGCGCCGCGGCGCTCAGGGCCGCCCCTCGTCCCGCTGTTCGTGGTCGGGTTCCTGGTCGCGGTGGCCATCCGCTCGACCGGGCTCGTGCCCGACGCGGTACTCGCCGTCGCCAAGCCGGCGCAGACCCTGTGCCTGGCCGCGGCGATGTTCGCCCTCGGCACGGGCGTACGGATCGCGCTCCTGCGCCAGGTGGGCGGGCGCCCCGTCGTGCTCGCGGTGGCCGTGACCGTCGTCGTCGCCGTGATCGGAGGGATCGGCGCGCTCATCACGAGCTGAACCGGCTCACCCTTGTCATTGCACTATCGACAACAAGGGATCGCATAGTGGAACACTCTTCCCGGGCGCGACACGCCCCGCATACGGTCTGCGAAACCTGTCCACCGGTGAGGGAGGCCACATGCTCACTCAGGTCCTGCAGACCCTCGATCTTCTCGATGACCCCGCCGCGAGCGGTCAGCGCGTCGTCGACGCCCTGCGGGCGCACGACGACGACCCGGTCCTCGACATCACGACCCGCACCGTCGAGGGCGAACGCGGCAGCACCGACTTCGTGAGCGTCACGATCCCGGGCACGGAGGGACGCCGCGCGGGCGGCACCGCCCCCACGCTCGGCGTGATCGGGCGCCTCGGCGGGATCGGGGCGCGACCGGAGCGCATCGGCTTCGTGTCCGACGGCGACGGCGCGGCCGCCGCTCTCGCGCTCGCGGCCAAGCTCGTGCAGATGCACGCGCGCGGCGACATGCTTCCCGGCGACGTCATCGTGTGCACGCACGTGTGCCCCGACGCCCCGACCCGGCCCCACGAGCCGGTGCCCTTCATGGACTCGCCTGTCGACATGGACATCATGAACCGCCACGAGGTGTCCGACGAGATGGACGCGATCGTCTCGATCGACACGACCAAGGGCAACCGGCTCATCAACCACCGTGGGATCACCCTGTCCAACACTGTCAAGCAGGGGTACATCCTGCCGGTGAGCCCGGACCTGGTGGCGACCTACGAGACGGTGTGCGGCACCGCGGCGCAGATCTTCCCGCTCAGCACGCAGGACGTCACCCCGTACTCCAACGGCCTGTACCACATCAACTCGATCCTCCAGCCGGCCACCGCGGCGGACGTACCCGTGGTCGGCCTCGCCCTCACTACCGAGACCGCGGTCGCGGGCAGCGCGACGGGCGCGAGTCACGAGACGGACATCGCGCTCGCGGCGCGCTTCGCGCTCGAGGTCGCCAAGGGGTTCGGGAGCGGCTCCCTCCGCTTCCTCGACGAGGACGAGTTCGCCCGGCTCGTCGACATCTACGGCTCGGCACGCCATCTGCAGACCCCCGACGGATCGACGGACTGACGCCATGGTCGGCCACGACGCTCGCGACGAGGCGGGCAGCGCCCGTGGAGGCGAGCTCAAGACCGTCGGCCGCGCGGTCGCGGTCCTCGAGTCGTTCACCGACGAGCACCCGGTGTGGGGCGTGACCGAGCTCGCGCAGCACCTGGGGCTCGACAAGTCCCAGGTGCACCGCATCCTGGCGACCCTCACCCGCCACGGCTTCACGGCGGCCGACCCCGACACCCGCCGCTACTCACTCGGCGTCCGGCTCGTCGAGCTCGGCCGGCGGGCCGAATGGAGCCCCGGTCTGCGGACCCGGCTCGCGGTGCACGTCGACGAGCTCGCCGCGGCGACCGGCGAGAGCGCCGTCGTGTGCGTGCCCGACGGCTTCCGCTACCGCACGCTCGTCGCCCGTGACGGCGTGGGCCCCATCCGCTACAACACGGAGATCGGGCGCTCCTACCCGGGCCACCTCGGAGCCGCGGGCCATGCGATCTTCGCCCTGTTCGACGCGAGCATCGCCCATGACCTCCTGCGCGCCGAGGGCGTGGAGCCGAGCCCGGAGGCGCTCGCCGCCCTCACGGCCCGTCACGAACGCATCCGCCGCGACGGCTACGCGGTCTCCGACGGGGAGTTCGACCCCCGGGTGAGCACGGTCGCCGCCCCGCTCGTCCTGGGCGAGCAGGTGTTCGGCTCCGTCGGTGTCCTCGGACCTCGCGGACACCTCAAGGAGCCCACCGCCCACCTCGTGGCCTGCGTGCTCGCCACCGCCGGACGCATCGTCGACGAGCTCCGCACCCCGCACGACCCCGTCCTCTCCCGCCTCGCCCCGAATCGAGACTGACATGTCCTCTGCCACTCCTCATGCGCCGGCCCCCGAGGGTCAACGACTGCGCCACCCGAGCGCCTTCGAACCGCGCACGCTCATCATCACGATCCTGCTCTCGGTGATCGGCGCCTACATCGGCCTGCACCTCGTGACCACCCTGGGCATCTCGGCGAACACGTCCGTGATCGGCGCCCTCATCGCGATGGTGATCGGGCGCATCGGGATCCTGGGCCTGAACCGCTTCAAGGACATCCACCGCCAGAACCTGGCCCAGACCGCGATCTCCGGCGCGACCTTCGCGGCGGCCAACGCCCTGCTGACGCCCATCGCGATCGTGTGGGTGTTCGGTCGGGCCGATCTGATCTGGCCGCTCCTGATCGGCGTCGCGGTGGGGCTCGGCATCGACTCCTTCATCCTGTTCCGCGCCTTCGGCTCGCGGTTCCTCCCCGCGCAAGCCCCGTGGCCTCCCGGCGTCGCGTCGGCCGAGACCATCAAGGCCGGTGACCAGGGTGGACGGCGAGCCAAGGTGCTCCTGGGCAGCGGCGTGCTGGGCCTGCTGCTGTCATGGTTCGGCCTGTCGGGCTCCGCCGCGGGCGTCGCCTTCATCGGCAACGTCGTTGCCCTGCTCATGCTCGGCATCGGCCTCATGACCAACCAGTACCTCACCGTGATCCCCGGGCTCGCCGACTTCTCGCTCTCGGCGAACTACATCCCCCACGGGATCATGATCGGCGCCGGCGTGGTCGCCCTCGGCCAGGCGGTCGCGATCTTCGTGCGTCGCAAGAGCCGGGACCACAACGTCCCCGACACCGGGGCCGTCACGCCCGAGGACGATGCCCAGCAGACCGACGGTCCCGACCCCGCCCTCGAGGTCTCGCGCTCACCCCGCGAGCTCGGCTCCGCCCTCGGCGGCGGCTTCGTCCTGTTCATGCTCGGCGCCCTGGTGCTGTCCCTCATCACGGGCATCGCGACCGACATGCCGCTCCTGGCCCTGATCGGCTGGATCGTCTTCGCGGCCTTCGCCGCGTTCGTGCACGAGATCATCGTGGGCCTCGCGGCGATGCACTCGGGCTGGTTCCCGGCGTTCGCGGTGACGCTCATCTTCCTCGTCCTCGGCCTCATCGTCGGCCTCCCGGAGGTCCCCCTCATGGTCCTCGTGGGCTACTGCGCCGCGACCGGCCCCGCCTTCGCCGACATGGGCTACGACCTCAAGGCCGGTTGGATCCTTCGGCGCATCCACTCCCGCCATCCCGGGTACCGCGCCTACGAGCTCTCGGGGCGCCGCCAGCAGTACTACTCGTCGATCATCGGCTTCGCCGTCGCACTGCTCATGGTCGCGCTCCTGTGGCACTCGTTCTTCGAGTCCGGCGCGATCCCGCCGGTCTCGACGGTCTTCGCCGACACCATCTCGGCGGGCCTGACCAACCCGGACGCCGTGAAGAACCTCCTGCTGTGGGCGATCCCCGGCGCGATCATCCAGATCCTCGGCGGCTCGACGCGGCAGATGGGCGTCATGCTCGCGACCGGCCTGCTGCTCGTCCAGCCCTATGCGTGCTGGCTGATCTTCCTGGCCCTCGCGATCCGGCTCGTGGTGCGCCGCGTGCGCGGCGCCGCGGCCGAGGAGGAGCTCAGCCTCGTGGGCGCCGGCCTCATCGCCGGCGACGCGATCGCCTCTCTCGGCCAGGTGTTCCGCGGCAAGTAGCCGCCCGCCCGGCCCCACCCTCTCCTACCCCCAGAAGAAAGGAACATCCTCCATGGAGGTCACGAACCGCACGGAGTCCCGCAGCGAGTACCTCGCCTTCGAGGCGTTCACGGGAGCGCGCAAGCTGATCGAGGAGATCATGTGCGTGAGCGAGGGCGAGAACGTCCTCATCACGGCCGACACCTCGTCGGACATGCGCGTCGCGGAGCTCCTCGCGGGTGCCGCGAAGGCCGTCGGCGCCCACCCGGTCATCGTCCGCTACGAGACGCGCTGGCAGTCCGCGGTCGAGCCGCCGGCCCCCGTCGCCGGCGCCGCCCTCGGCGCAGACGTCTGGATCGAGCTGCAGCTCGGCTACATCATGCACTCCGACGCCTTCCGCGCGGCCCTCGCGCGCGGCACCCGCTACACGTGCCTGACCGGACTGGACGTGCAGATGCTCGTCGACACGGTCGGCAAGGTCGACTACGCGGGCGTGCGGGAGCTCGGCGACGCGCTCGTGGAGCTCATGAGCGCCGGTGAGGAGATCCGCATCACTTCGGCGAACGGCACCGACATCACCGGACGCACGGGCGACCGTCCGATCCACGTGCGCGGCATCCCGGCCGACAAGCCGGGCATGTCCGTCATGCTGGCCGGACAGATCTCGTGGAACCCGCTCGAGGAGACCCAGAACGGGACGATCGTGTTCGACGGGGCCGTGTGGCCGCCCGACGAGATCGGCCTGATCCGCGAGCCCTTCTCGCTCACGGTCGAGAACGGGGTGGTGACCGAGGTCGTCGGCGACGGCCGCGACGCCGCTGTCTACCGCTCGTGGCTCGCCGCCCAGAACGACCCGAACATGTACCGCGTCGCGCACTGGTCCCTCGGCTACAACCCGGGCGTCACCCGGCCGACGGGTCGTATCGTCGAGGACGAGCGGGTCTTCGGCTGCGTCGAGTGGGGCATCGGCACCAAGGGCTCCTGGATCGGCGGCGAGTCCTGGATCGCCCCCGCCCACAGCGACGGCTCGAACCTCGCTCCCTCGATCTACGTCGACGGCGAGGCGATCGAGAAGGACGGGCGCTACGTGCACCCGACCCTCGTTGAGATCTGCCGGCGCCTCGGCGTCGACGGCTACTGAGCCGCGCGGCGCGGACGGACGGACACACGGCACGACGGAGGAGCACATGACCGCATCGACACCCGAGCGCATCGAGACCACGAGCCACCGTATCGACGGGCACCGCCTGCACGAGCACCGGCTGACCGTGCCGCTCGACCACGCCCGACCGGACGCGGCGGGGACCATCGAGGTCTTCGCCCGGGAGGTCGTGCGCGATGGCGGCGAGGACCGGCCCCGCCTGATCTGGTTCCAGGGCGGCCCGGGCAACCGGGCCAACCGCCCGGAGTCGATCGGGGGCTGGCTCGACCGGGCGCTCGAGGAGTACCGGGTGGTCCTGCTGGACCAGCGCGGCACGGGTCTGTCGACGCCCGCTGACCGGCAGTCCCTCGCGGAGGTGGGTGACGCCGCCGCCCAGGCGCGCTACCTCGCGCACTTCCGGGCCGATGCGATCGTGGGCGACGCCGAACACCTGCGCCGGGCCCTCGACGTGGACCGCTGGAGCGTGCTCGGGCAGTCCTTCGGCGGGTTCGTCGCGACCGCGTACCTCTCTGCGGCCCCCGCCTCCCTGCGCGAGGTGCTCATCACCGCGGGCCTTCCCGCGCTCACGGGCACGCCCGACCGCGTCTACGAGCTCACCTTCGCCCAGACCGCGCGCCGGAACGCGGAGTTCGCGCGACGGTACCCGCAAGACGTCGTGACCCTGCGCGAGGTCGCCGCGCATCTGCGGGGCACCGAGGAGCGCCTCCCGAGCGGAGAGCGGCTGTCGGTGCGCCGGCTGCTGCTCCTCGGCATCGCGCTGGGCTCCTCGACGGGTTTCGAGGGCCTGCACTACCTGGTCGAAGATCCGTTCACGACGGTGCGCGGGGCGCGGCGGCTGCGAGAGCGCTTCCTGCGGGAGGTCGGGGCGAAGGTCTCCTTCGCCGGCAACCCCCTGTACGCGCTCCTGCACGAGACGATCTACGCCCAGGGAACCGCGTCCGACGGCGCGACCCGCTGGGCCGCCGATCGGGTGCGCGCCGAGCTCCCGGCCTTCGACCCGGATCTCGAGGCCCCGCTGCTCACGGGAGAGCACATCTTCCCATGGCAGTTCGACGAGGACCCGGCTCTCGTGCCGCTGCGCGAGACGGCGCACCTGCTCGCCGAGCGCGAGGACTTCCCGGCCCTCTACGACCCCGAGGTGCTCGCACACAACGAGGTGCCGGTCGCGGCCGCCGTCTATCACGACGACATGTTCGTGCCGCGCGAGCTGTCCCTGCAGACCGCGGCCTCCATCCAGGGGCTGCGGCCCCTCATCACCAACGAGTACCAGCACGACGGCATCCGTGTCGACGGGCGGCACCTGCTCGATCGTCTGCTCGGGACGCTCCGGCGATGAGGCTCGACTGCATCGGCTTCGACGAGCAGATGCGGGGTCCCGCGGTGGCGGCGAGCGAGGGGACGCCGGTCGTGACCGTGCGCGGCCTGGCCCTGCGCGCGCTCTCGGCGATGCTCTGACGGTCCGCACGCGAAGAGCCCCCGCAGCGCGTGGCGCTGCGGGGGCTCCGGTGAGCGAGGGGACGGATCCCGTCGCGAGATGATCAGGCGAAGGCCGGCATGTCGACGAAGTGGCCGAGGAAGCGGGTGAGCTCCGGCTCGGAGAAGTCGTCGATCACGACGATGCCCGCGCGCAGGGACTTGGACGAGCGCACGGCCGCCTTGATGTCGGCGACACTGTGGCGACCGACGGCCAGCACCTGGATGCCGGAGACGGGAGTGCGCGAGAGGTCGACGGCGCCGTTCTCGAGGCGCACGCTGTGAGACGCCGCCATGCGGGCGACGCCCGAGTAGACGGCGTCGCGGAGCGCGGCGCTCGGGGTCGAGATCTCGATCGAGACGACCGGGAACCGGTCGGCCGCGAGACGGTCGGCGAAGAACTGATCCAGCTCGATACGGTCCATGAGGACTCCTTCAATGGGTGGCGATCTGATGCGACAGCGCCATTGATGGCCGCACGGGACGGGCGCTCGTGCACCCATCTCCTTGAACCACACTAGAGCGCAGGTTGTTCCCCGGTCTGCATGGTTCACAGCTCCTTCACCATGGCGTCGCACACATTTACGCAACAGCGGCGGCTATTCAGTCGGGAGGCTGAGCGGAGCGCCTGCTCATTGCTGTGCACCGCCCCTATCCGCGAACATCCGGGCTGGCACTCCTCCCCCGCCGCATCAGAACGGTGGTGGCCCGAGGTCGTCCTCCGGCCGGTGAGCGTCGTGTGGCTGGGAAGGTGGGATGTGCGGCGGGTCGCTCGGAGAACCGCCCGGCGGCTGCCGACCGTCGCGAGGTTCGCCCTCGAGGACGGGATCTCGCGCGTGCCCACCCTTCCCGCGGCCGCCGTCGTGGTGGTTGCCGTCGACGTCCCCCTCGTCCGACCGCCTGACTTCCCGCTGTCGCTGACGTTCGAGGCGTTCGTGAACGTTCCAGTGTTCGGTGAGGGTGGCGGCGATCCGGGGTGTGTAGAGGTCGGCGTCGTCGGGGACGTCGACGCAGGCGCCCGCACCCAGATCCCAGCGGGTGACACCTGGGCCACGGCCGGTTGCGGGCAGACGCGCGGGATCGAGGCGCCCGAGCGTCTTCGCGAGGTGATGCTGCCAGCACAGCAGATGGAGGTTCTCGATCTCGGTCCCGCCGCCCGCCGCGGGATCGGTGTGGTCGTACTCCTCGATGTGGTCGCACTCCGAGGCCCAGGACACCGGCCGCGTGCAGCCGGGGACCGCGCACGTAGCGTGGCGATGACGGAGATGTTCGAGCATCCCGGGCGTGGGCTGGTACCGCTCTTGGCGGGCCGGGAGATAGGCGCCGGTCACCGGGTCGGTCAGCACCCGGTACCAGGCGTCCTCACCGCCGGCGAGGGACCGGGCCATGGCCGCGGGGATCGGCACGGCTCCGTCGAGCAGACCCGGCTCGTCCCCGGCGCCGAGCAGGGTGGTGGCCGGGATGGTCACACCGATCCGGAACCGCGCGGCAGGCACCTCCACCCCACCGGTCCGAAGCACCGACCGGGTCGCGATCTCGTAGCGCAGGCGCGCGAGGGACATCGCTCGTCCGCTCGCCGTCACGGTCCCGTCGTCGAAGGCGATGGCCGCACCGCACCCCTCGATGCCGCGACCCTCGGGGTCGGCGAGGGCATGGCGCTGGGCGGCCTGCACGGCCCGGGCCGCGGCGTCCAGGCGGACTGCCAGGGAGCGGATCTCCGGCACCGGCCCGAGCACCCGCAGGCACGCGAGCCCCTCCTCGTCCACGGGACCCACCTCGACCCGGCGGTGCGCCTCGGGCGCCTGCTCGGCGGCGAGCGGCCGGCGGGAGCGGATCTGCGCGACGATCAGGCCGAGCTGCCGGGTGAACTGCTCGGCCGTGATCGCCAGATCCCACGACGCGACCTCCGCGTCGACCTCGGCACGTTGATCGGCCGTGAGGTCCCGGGTCTTCGTCAGCACCCGGGTCATCCACGGCACGGGGAGCTCTCCAGCCGCCAGCCGGGTGTGCAGGTGCGGCAGCTCGGTCACGGTGACGTGCGCCTGGTGGATCCGCCGATGGGCCACGTGCTCGGTGACGCGCAGCGCAAGAGCGACCCGGAGGTCCGCATCATCGGCCTCGCCCGGATCGCCGCCGGGAGCGTCAGGGTCGACCCAGAAACGAGCCAAGGAGGTCATGTCCGCGGCCATCCCGCGCGACGCGGCCACCCCCTTGTCCCAGAGGTCCCGCAGGTCGTCGGAGAGGACAGGGTCGTCCAGCGTGCCGGTACGCGCGGCCAGGTCACCGCGGGTCAGGGGCTGCAGGCGGTGCCGCCGGTTCGTCGTCCAGTCCCGCACCCTGCCCACCCCCTCCCTTCGAACGCCTGTTCGATACCAGGATAGAGAGCGGGACCGACAGTCGAGAGATCCGGGCTCCGCCTGTGGACAACGACGCCGTGGGGAGGAAGGAGGAGGGTCGGGGCACTCCTGCCGCGCTACGCCTCGAGCCGCTCGGCCCAGGCCGGGGCGGCACGCAGGGCGCGTTCGAGTCCCTCCTCGCCCAGCAGGGCCGCTCGCCCCGGCTCCACGGCGGGATCCCGCGGCCCCACCCCGCGGGGATGCGCGAGCAGGGTCGTGCCGCGGGCGTCGGCGAACGCGTACCCGAGCTGGGTCCACACCTCCGCGAAGGTCTCGAGCTCGCGCTCGAGACGCGCCGGGTCGACCACGAGCGCGAGGTCGGCGCCGCTCTCGCGAGCCTCGGCGAGGGCCTCCCACACGCGGCGTCCCGCGGGCGTCCCGAGACCGGGCGCCGAGGCGGGAGCCACCGCGAGGGAGCGCCAGCCCGCCGTCCGGGCAGCGGCGATCAGCTCGGCGTCGGCGGGCAGGGCGAGGGTGAGCGCACTCGCCTCGAGATCTGCGGACGCCGTCAGCTCCTCGCGCAGCGTCTGCCAGCGCGCGCCGATCTCGGGGGCGGGGAGCGCCCGGTGGCGGCGATACCCCGAGGCGGTGGGCACGGCGCCGCGGTGCACGGCCACGACCCCGTCCTCGCGGACGAGCACCGTGGGCACCGCACCCGGGACCCGGTCGACCACGAGCGCGATCCGCTCGGCGAGACCCTCGGCGAGCAGCGAGGGCAGGTCGCGGAGGGCGCCGGTGTCGGCGAGGGTGCGCTCCCCCGACGGCAGGAAGGTCGCGGCGGCGAGCGTGAGGGGTCCGAGCGTCGTGGTCACGAGCCCGCCGCTGTACTCGAGCAGCGCGATGCGGGCGGCGTCGAGCACGCGGTCGCCGAGCTCCCGGGCACGCTGCCAGGCGCGCGAGGTCCCTGCGCCGAGCCGCCAGCCGTAGCTCGTGAGGTCGCCCGTGGTCCCCGCGAGCAGGGACAGCGAGGCGGGCAGCAGCTGGTCGGCGCTCTCGGTGCCGAGCGCCGCGGGCAGATACAGGCGGGTGGAGATCTGCTCCTCGAGGTCGTCGCCGAGGAGCGACCGCAGGCGCACGAGCGCGTCGAGGGCGGCGTCGCCCGTGCCCTCGAGCTCGCCGTGGCCCACGGCGGCGCGGAAGGTGCCGTCGCCCGTGACGGTGACGAGCGGCGTGCTCATGCGTGCCGCTCGAGGGTCGCGGAGGCGAGCACTCGATCGCCGTCGTACAGGACGAGGGTCTGTCCCGGCGCGACCCCGCGTACGGAAGCGGCCAGGCGGACGCGCACGGGGCCCTCGCCGTCCGTGGGGACCGCCTCGATGATGCCCGGGGTCGCCTCGCCGTGGGCGCGGATCTGGGCCGTGACCTCACGGCCGGCGACGAGCGGCTCGAAGCCGACGACGTCGCGGGCCACGAGCTCGCGTCGGGAGAGCAGCTCGGCGGCGCCCACGACGACCTGGCGGGAGACCGGGTCGACGTCGAGCACGTAGCGGGGTGCGCCGTCGGGCGCCGGGCGGGACAGGCCCAGCCCCTTGCGCTGGCCGACCGTGAAGCCGTGGGTCCCCTCGTGCTCGCCGAGCACGGTGCCGTCGGCGTCGACGATCTGACCGGGGTCACTGCCGAGGTGCCGGGCGAGGAAGCCGCGCGTGTCGCCGTCGGCGACGAAGCAGATGTCGTAGCTGTCGGGCTTGGTCGAGACGCCGAGCGAGCGGGCACGGGCCTCGTCGCGCACGGCCTGCTTGTCCTCGAACTCGCCGAGGGGGAACAGGGCGCGGGCGGTCGCGTCCGGACCCATCACCGCGAGCACGTAGCTCTGGTCCTTGGGGAGGTTGCGCGAGCGGTGCAGGGAGGGCACGCCGTGCGGACCGTCGGCGCCGATGCGCGCGTAGTGGCCCGTGCACACGGCGTCGAAGCCCAGGATCCGGGCGCGCTCGAGAAGGGAGGCGAACTTGATGCGCTCGTTGCAGCGCACGCACGGGTTGGGGGTGCGGCCCTGCGCGTACTCGGACAGGAAGTCCTCGACGACGAGGTCGTGGAAGTCGTCGGACAGGTCCCACACGTAGTACGGGATGCCGATCCGCTCGGCGGCCCGGCGGGCGTCGGAGGCGTCCTCGACCGTGCAGCAGCCGCGCGAGCCCGAGCGGGTCTGGGCCCGGGACTTCGACAGGGCCATGTGCACCCCGACGACGTCGTGGCCCGCCTCCACGGCGCGCGCGGCGGCCACCGCGGAGTCCACGCCGCCGCTCATCGCTGCCAGCACCTTCATGTCCGCCTCCGTCCCCGGTCGTCATCCGCGCCCTGCCGGGGCACCCGGCGCAGTCTACGACCGCACGCCCGGCCCCGGGCGGCGGCGGGCTCAGCGGGTGAGGGATGCGACGGCGCGCGAGCGCTCGAGCACGTCGGGGAGCGCCGCGAGGACCTTCTCGACGTCGTCCTCGGTGCTGGTCCAGCCGAGCGACAGGCGCAGGGCGCCGCGCGCGAACTCCTCGGGGACGTGCATCGCCTCGAGGACGGGGCTCGCCTGGGTGACGCCGGCGCTGCACGCCGACCCGGCCGAGGCGTCGATCCCCCGCTCGTCCAGGAGGTACAGGAGCGACTGCGCATCGGCGCCCGGGAAGAGCACGTGCACGACGTGGTCGGCGACGTCCACCCCCTCGGCGGCCGTGAAGCGGGCACGCGGATCGAGCGCGCGGATGCCCGCGCGCAGGCGCGTGCCGAGGGCCCGCAGCCGGGCCCGCTCCGCCTCGGCTCCCGCGAGGGTCTCGTGGAGAGCGGCGGCGAAGGCCGCGGCATGCGCGGCGTCGAGGGTTCCCGAGCGCACCCCGCGCTGCTGTCCCCCGCCCGCGCTCTGCGGCACGAGCGGCACGTCGGGGTCGGCCACGAGCAGGCCCACCCCGACGGGCGCGCCGATCTTGTGGCCGGTCATCGTCATCAGCGACACGTCGCCGGGCGCCGGCAGATCGGCGTGCCCGACGGCCTGCACGGCGTCGGTGTGCACGATCGTGCCGTGGCGCCGGGCGATCGCGGCGAGGGTCTCGACGTCCTGGAGGATCCCTGTCTCGTTGTTGGCCAGCGCGATCGTCATCAGACCGACGCGACCGTCGGCGAGGAGCTCCGCGACGGCATCGGGATCCAGGCGCCCGTCCCGGTCGACGGGAAGCTCCCGCACCTCGTGGGTCGCCTCGAGGGCGCGCGCGGCCTCGAGGGTCGCGGGGTGGTCGGTCGCGCACACGGCGACCGCGGTGCGCGCCGGATCGGCCGCGAGGGCGGCGAGCGCGCCACCGCGGACGGCGAGGTTGTCCGCCTCCGTGCCGCCCGAGGTGAGCACGAGCCAGGTGCGCGGCACACCGAGGTCCGCGGCGATCGCGTCGAAGGCGTCGTCGAGCGCGGCGCGGGCCTGCCGCCCCGAGGTGTGGATCGAGGTCGGGTTGCCGAGGATGTCCGCGGTCGCGAGGTAGGCCTCGCGCGCGCTCGGGCGCAGCGCCGTGGTCGCGGCGTGGTCGAGGTATGCGCGCGGCGCCCGGTCAGGGCTCACCATGGCTTCGCCGGGTTCTGCGAGGCGCCGTCGCTCGACTCGTCGCCGTCGCCCTGGTTGGCGCTCTGGTTGCGCTCCTCGAGCTCGTCCTGCTTGTCCTGGTCGTCGCTGTCGCCCTCGGTCGGCGCCTCCTCGGGCGGCTCGGTGCCCGAGGGGTCGTCGTGCTTGGGGTCGTTGTCCTCGCGCTCGTCGGTCTGCGGCGAGGAGCCCTCGTCCTGGTCGCCGCCGCGCTCACCGCGCCCGGACTCCTCGTCGGCCTGCTTGCGCTTGTCCTCGATGCGCTTGCCGTTGTCGCCGGTCGTGCCCTCGTCCTCGTTGCCCTGGCCGCCGCCGCCCTGGCCCTCGCCCTCGCCGCCTCCGCCGCTGCCCGCGCAGGGGGCGAGCAGCTGCTCGGCCTCGTAGAGGCGGTCGCCGCGCTCGGTGGGGTCGTCGATCCGGTCGGCCTGGCGCTCGATGGAGATCGCGAGGTTGTTGAGGATCTTGCACTGGGCGTGCACAGGGTGGTTGAGGTCCGAGGCCTGCTCCCAATCGCTCAGGGCGACCCGCAGCTCCTTCTCGGCGGCCGCGTCGTCGCCCTGCTGGAGCAGGTTCGTGCCCCGCGTGAGGTGGGGCAGGTAGGGCTCGAACCAGTTGACCACCCCGAGCGGGCCGAGCCGTTCGATGGCCGTCGAGTAGTCGCCGTCGTCGTAGGCGGAGGCGGACCACGCCTGGGTGAGCGGCATCGACACGAACTTGATCGCGAGCAGGCCCAGCAGCAGCAGCGGCAGGGCGAGGATCGCGAAGACGATCCGTCGCAGGCGCCGCAGGCGACGGGTGTCGATGCCGAAGTCGCGCGGGCGCCGGGGCTCGGGCTGCGCGAGTTCGTCGGGGAGCGCGGCGTCGGGAGCCTCGGAACGGGTGCTGGGTGCGGTCATGAGTCCCCCTCGGAACCGGAGCGGGTGAAGTCGGTGCGCTCGATGCGGCGCGGGAGTCGGTAGGTCATCTCCGCGAGCTCCCAGATGAACAGCAGCGCGAGCGGGATCGCCGCGATCCAGTACCAGTCCTCGAAGGACGGCGCCCGCCGGCTGCTCGTCGACGGGATCGAGCGCAGCGTGATGCCCTCCATGGTCGTCGAGAGGTCCTGGCCCGGCTCGGTGCGATGGAGGTAGGGCACGCCGAGCTGCTGGGCGATCGTCTGCAGCTGCGTCTCGTCGATCCTCGAGACGCCCTGGGCGCCGGAGGAGTCGGTGATGTACTGGCCGGCGTCGGGACCGCCTGTCGTCTTCATGGGGCCGCCTTGGGCGGTGCCGTAGCCCAGCACACCGCCGCCGTCGATGAACTGCGCGGCGGCGCTGAAGGTCTCGGACTCCTCGCCGTCGGTGTTCTCCCCGTCGGACAGGACGTACACGAGGACCGACGACTGGGGATCCTCGCGCTGGGCCTCCGAGACGGCGCTCAGCAGCGTGTCCAGCGGGCGGTCCACGTTCGACCCCCGCGAGTAGGCGGTCGGCTCGACCGTGAGGGTGTCGATCCACGCGTCCAGGGCGCCGGCGTCGGTCGTGAGCGGGAGCTGCTGGGTCGCGCTCGAGTCGAAGCTGATGATCGAGTAGCGCGAACCCGCGGTCATGTCGGCGATCTCGCGCATGTCGTCCTTGACGCCGTCGAGCCGCGGCGCGTCGCCGTCGTAGTCCTCGGCGTTCATCGAGCCGGTCCGGTCGACCACGAAGAACACGTTCGCGTTCATCCGGTGGGTCTGCTCGGTGTCCAGGGGGGTGACGGGTCGGATCGCGATCACGAGCAGCAGGAGCACCATGAGCGCGCGGCGCACCCACGCCAGGCGCTGGCGCGGACGGCGCACGAGCAGGACGAGGGTCGCCGCCAGCAGCGGCACCATCAGGACGATCGTGAGCCACAGCGGGATCAGGTGCTCGGCGCGGAGCATCAGCGCGACCTCCATCCCGCGAGGATGACGCCCAGCACGGCCAGGAAGCTCACGACCCAGCCGAACAGGGGGTGGTCGGTGCGGATCAGGGTCGGGGTCGCCCCCATCTCGGCCGCCTGGGTCTTCTGGATCTGGTTGAGGATCGAGGGGATCGCGTTCGGGTCGCTCGAGGAGAAGAAGTGGCCGCCGTGGCCCTCGGTGACCTGCTTGAGCTCGTCGGCGCACGTGCTCGAGCACTCCGAGGCGCCCGGGTAGAACGTGTAGAGGGAGATGTCGCGCTGATCGAGGGTCGAGGCAGCCTCGTCGAGCGTGTAGATCGGCTCGCCGTTGACCTCGTTGTCGGTGGCCAGGATGATCGAGCGGCTCCGGTCCTGCTCGGCGTGGTCGAACTCCTGGGCGCACGCCGCGAGCCCGTCGGGCACGAGTGAGGCCTGGTCGTCCAGTCCCCGGGTGCCCGCGACGAAGTCCGCGAACTGGCGCCGCTTGTCCGCCGAGTACTCGCGCGTGCCCATCCGGTAGCCCTGCTCGTCGAAGTCGATCGCCTCGGCGTCGGCCGACAGCTCCCGATGGATCAGGTCGTAGTCGTTGGTCAGCGGGAAGGCCGTGCGCGAGGTCGAGTTGAAGATCGACAGGGCCACCCGCTCGCCCTCGAACGAGTCGACCATGTCGGCGAAGGTCGACAGGATCTCGGTGTCGTACTGGTACATCGACCCCGAGACGTCCAGGCACAGCACGATGTCACGGTTCGCGAACGCGGGGGTCTGCACGCGCTCGCTCGCGACGCGGCCCGAGAGCACGGAGGAACCGACCAGTCCCAGCACGGCGATCACCACGAGCGCGATGCGCAGGATCCGGGCGGTCGACTGCGAGCGCGCGAAGCTCGGCACGTGCTCGAGGAACTCGGAGTTGGCGACGACGACGGGCGAGCGTCGCGTCGAGCGGCGGTTCCAGAAGGCGATCGCCCACACCGCGACGCCCGCGACGAGCAGCAGCAGCGTCACCCACCACAGGCTCATGACCACGACCGGACCACCCCCCGGGCGCGCCGCAGGGACTCGGCGAGCTGTCGCTCGCTCGCGCGCGCGAACTCGGGCTCGTAGAGGTCGGCCACGAGGCGCCCGACGTCCCGCGTGCGGGCGTCGGCGAGCAGGGTGGCGACGTCCTGGCTGGTCACGTCGAAGCCCGTGGTGCGGCGCACGAAGCGCCGCATGACGCCCGTCAGCTCACGATGCGCGGCGCGCGCGTCGAGCTCGCCCTCGTCGAAGCGGTCGCCGATGTCGTTGACCGCGCGCAGGAACTCGGCCTTGAGGGTCTCGATGTCGCTCGGCCGCGCGCGGTAGGCGGCGCGCTCGACGACCGAGCGGGTCAGCCGCAGCGTGCCGAGCACGAGCGCGAGGATCACGAGCACGCACAGCACCGCGAGGATCAGCCAGGCGATCGAGTACTGGGGCGGGTCGATGATCTGGGGCCCCTCAGCGATGGTCACGGCGGAACTCCCTGCGTCGCAGCATCATGACCATGTCGTCGACCACGGTCGTCTCCCCCTGGGTGACCAGGTGGGAGACGTGCAGATGGTCGAGCATGCCGGAGATCGCGTCCCGGCGTGCCGTGCGGTAGGCCTCGACGTCGCGCCGCACCCGGGCCGAGGACCGGGAGATCGAGGAGATCTCGCGGGGGGTGTTGACGTCGACCACGTCGTGGTCGAGGTCGTCGGCGAGCAGGGGGTCGGCGTCGGCGATCCGGATCACGAGGAGGTCGTGGCGGGTGGTCAGGCGCCGCAGCATCGAGAAGTCCTCGAGGGCCGGGTGCGCCTCGTCGGTGATGATCGTCATGAGCGAGGCGTGGCGGGTCACGCGGAAGGCGCGCTCGAGCAGCCACGCGCTGTCGGGGGCCGGGGAGGCGGTGTCCGTGCTCCGCTGGATGGTGCGCAGCAGCAGCTCGAGGTGTCCGTCCGAGGAGCGCGACGGCAGCTGCACAGGACCCGCCGGGCTCCCGGCCACGAGCCCCACGAGGTCGCCGTTGGCCTGGGCGAGGAAGCACACGAGCCCCGCCGCGAGGATCATCGCCTCGCGCTTGGACGAGCCGTCGGCGGCGGTCGCGGCCATCGCGTCGGAGGTGTCGGCCACGATCGAGAGGTGCCGTACCCGCTCCTCGTTGAACTGGCGGATGAGGGGTTCGCCCGAGCGGGCCGTCGCCTTCCAGTCGATGTCGGAGATCTTGTCCCCGGGCTGGTAGTACTTCAGGTCGTCGAAGTCCTCGCCGCTGCCCTTGAACATCGACCGTCCG
>DAMDHZ010000016.1:0-6687 GCA_032101665.1 Brachybacterium sp.
ATGGGGGCCGTGTAGAAGACCTTGCGTCCGGCCGCAAGGGCCAGGTGCACCGCGAACTCCCCCACCACGGTCTTGCCGGCGCCCGTGGGCGCCGCGACGAGCACGGAGCGGCCGTTCTGGAGGGCGCTGCACGCGTCCACCTGGAAGGGGTCGAGGTCGAAGCCGAAGCGCGCCCGGAACCGGGCGAGCTCGGTGCGCTCGAGGCGCCGCTCGGCGCTCCAGCTCGCGTACTGCTCGGACGGGGAGCTCACGAGCAGGCCGATCTGGCGGGCGACCTGAGCTCGGTGAGGATCCGCACCGCGCCCGGCAGCACGCGGGCCGTGACGGGCAGCAGGGCACGGGGATCGCCGTCGGCGTAGGTGCGCAGCGACCTGCCCTCGCGCAGCCCCACCGTGATCTCGCGGACGTGTCGGATCTCGAAGCCGTCGATGCCGATGTGCGTGCCCCGGTACACGCGGGGGAAGAACCGGATGAGGTCGGCTCGGCCGAGGCCGGTCAGGGTGACCAGGCGCACCGTGCCGTCGTCGACGCGGGCGTCGGGCACGAGCCGCATCCCTCCGCCGAACACTCCCGTGTTGCACAGCGTGAGCAGGGAGGCGTCGAGCTCCTCGCGCTCTCCCCCGTCGACCTCGATCCAGTACGGGATCGGCGAGAAGCGGCGTAGCTCCTGCACGACGCTCACGGTGTAGCGGGCGGAGCCGGGATGCCGGCCGCGGTTGGCGCGCGCGTTGACGAGCGCGTCGAAGCCGAGGGAGAGGTTACCGATGGCGAGCGATCGGCTGGGCGGCCCGTCCTCGAGAGCGGAGGAGATCTCGATCGCGTCGATCGCGACCACGGGCCGGGACATCGCCTGCAGGAGGCGGCGGACGGACTCCTCGGGCGCGGCGACCGGGAGGCCGAGGGCCCGTGCGAAGTCGTTGCCCGAGCCGGCGGGGACCACGCCGAGCCGCACCGGGGTGCCGGCGACGACGTCCGCGCCGAGCGAGATCGTGCCGTCCCCGCCCACCACCACGAGCGCCGTGAGCGTGTCGCGCAGCTCGAGAGCGCGCGCGTGCGCGATATGGGCGGTGGGGCCGCTCACGTCGACCACCGAGATCCCGGCGAGGCGGAGCAGATGGGCGACCTGATGGCCCACCCGGTGTGCGGTGCCGGATGCGGCGGTCGGGTTCGTGAGAAGCCCGACGCGCAGTCGACTCACCGGCCATCCACCTCGTCGAGTGAACTGGGTGCCTCGATCGGCTCGACCTCGTCGTCGATGACGGAGGCCTGGTCGTCGGGCACGTCGTCGTCGAGCGCTGCGGCGCGGCGACGGTCGTGGACGATCGAGATCCCGACCGCGGCGAAATAGAGGGCGACCATCGGGAGGGCCATGAAGATCATGGTGAAGGGATCCGGGGTGGGCACCATGACCGCGGTGAAGGCGAAGCACAGCAGGGTGACCCAGCGCCAGGCCTTGAGCATCGCGCGGCCCGACAGGAGCCCTAAGAAGTTCAGCAGCACCAGCACGACCGGCAGGGTGAACGCGATGCCGAAGGCGAGGACCGTCTTGACCAGCAGGTTCAGATAGTCGTCGTACTTGATGATCTGGTCGACGCCCTCGATCTGCGGCGTGAACTCCATGAGGATCGGCACGGCCTTGTTGAGCATGAAGTAGCCGGCGACGCAGCCGATGAAGAACAGCGGCACCGCCGCGCCGAAGAACCCGAGGGTGTAGCGCCGCTCGTTCTTGTGCAGGCCGGGCGTGACGAAGCGCCAGATCTGGAAGATGATCATCGGCGAGGACAGGATCAGGCCGATGTAGGCGGACATGGCGAGCTTCGCGCTCAGCCCCTTGCCGACGCCGTCGAAGTTGAGCGTCGCGTTCAGGCCCGCGCTCTTCGCCGCCCGGAAGGGCTCCTGGAGGACCTCGAAGACCCAGTCGAACAGGAACCAGCCGACGACGGTGAACACGACGATCGTCACCGCGCACCAGACGAGCCGGTCCCTCAGCTCGGTGAGGTGCTCACCGAGCGACATCCGCCCCTCGGGGTCCCGGGGGCGGCGCCTCTTCTTCTCACGCGCCACGGGCGTCCACTTCTTCCGTACGTCGAGGGTCCGGGCGCACGGCACCCGGACCCGTCACAGCTGAGGATCGAGCCGTCGGCTCAGTCGCGACGGTAGGAGTCCTCGTCGCGCGCGTGCACCCGCTCGCGATCGGTCTCGGAGCGGACGTCGTACTCGCGGTCGCGGCGCTCGTCGTGGCGCTCGGCGTCGCGGGCACGGCTCGTGGTGGACGAGCGGCGATCGACGACGTCGTCCTCGTCCTCCGGCTTCTCGTCGCCGCGGAGCTCCTCGACCTCGCTCTTGAAGATGCGCATCGACTTGCCGACGTTGCGGGCCAGGCTCGGCAGCTTGCCGGCGCCGAACAGCAGCAGCACGAGCAGCACCAGGACGATGATGTGCCAGGGCTTGAGAGCACCCATGGTTGAAGTTCCTTTCGTCGGTGGCCGCAGACCGGCGGCCCCAGCATGGTTCCACACGCGCCTGGGGATTCGCCGATGGCACCCCGCGCGGAACGGCCTCAGCCTACCGGCTCCGCGGCCTCGTGGCGGCACTCGGCCTCGCGTGCCACGGTCACGATCTGGTCTCTGAGATCACCCGGCGCGAGCAGCTCGGCGGCGCCCGCCGCCTCCATCACCGCATCGAGCAGAGCCGACCGCACGGGGCCGTCCAGACGGGCCAGGACGCCGCCCCGCTCGGGGTCGATCGGGTCGCGCACCTCGGCCGCGTCGAAGGCCTCCGCGATCCAGGCCGCGGACGGTTCGAGGCGCAGCCAGGCCTCGGTCGGGTGGGAGCTCGGCTCGATCGCCTCGGCGGTCGTGCGCCCCGCGTCATCGCTCACGTCCGCCGAGACGCCCAGGACCTCGACGATCCGGTCGAGGCGGAAGGTCCGCTCACCGCCGGCGGTCTCGTCATCGGCACGCAGGTAGGCGCGGCCGGCGGTGGTCTCGAGTCGGAGCGGGCGGATCCTCCGCACCGAGGTGCCCGGGCGGTCCGGGGGCGAATAGCGGATGACGGTGCGCTCCCCGGCGGCGAGGGCGCGCTGGACCTCGGCGACGATGCGCTCGCCGCGGCTCGGGGGCGCCGCGTCCGGTGCGGCATCGGCACGGACGGGCTCTCCGGATGTCTCGTCGTCGTCGCGCACGAGGGCCGCGAGCTTGCGCCGTGCGCTCGCGACGACGCTCGCCTCGTCACCCGAGGCGGGGGTCAGGGCGGCGAGGCCCGCGAGCAGCGCGGTCACCTCGGCCGCGGTGAGGCGCAACGGGCCGTCGAGGGCGTCGGCATTGCGGACGCGCACCCAGCCGTCCTCCCATTCGACGTCGATCAGGTCCTCCCAGCCGGCTCCGAGGTCGCCGCACACGAAGAGGATCTGCAGATCGGCGACGAGGCGCTCCTCGTCGATGCCGAACTCCGCGGCCATCGCCGCGAGCGCGACCTCTCCCCGTGACAGCACGTACGCCGCCTCGGAGATCAGGCGCGAGAGATGGTCGGTGCTCGAGGGTCGGGCCTGGATGGCCGCGCGCGGACGCACCGTGGAGGCGGCCGCGAGCGCGGTCGGTTCCGGCGGGGCGGGGGCGTGCAGATCGGCGATGTGCGCGAAGGCCGAGCGCAGCTCCTCGCGCCAGGCCGCGGGCGCCTCGAGGGTGACCCAGCGGGCGGAGCCGAGCACGTGGCGCCGCGCGGCGGTGCGGGTCACGTCCGGAAGCATGACGTGCCGCGTCTCGACGTCGGCGCCCGCGGTGTCGCGCAGGGCGAGCGCCTTGAACGGCACGATGTCGAGGGCGACCTCGGCGCGCTCGTCGGTGGCGGCGCCGGATCCGGAGATCGCCTCGGCGAGCGACGCGTCGCGCGGCACGGGACGCGTCCGCCGTCCCCCGGCGTGCGGGAAGGACTCGATGCGGGAGGCCCGGAAGAGCCGGCGGGCGTCGCGGTCGAGGTCGTGGCCGAGCACGTACCAGCGGCCGTCCACGACACCGACGACCCACGGCTCGACGCGGCGTTCGGTGGCCTGGCCCGAGGCGGCGCGGTAGCGGAAGGACACCGTGCGGCCCGTCGTGACCGCCTCGAGCAGCGGGGCGAGGACGGGCAGGGACTCGACGGCGCCCTGGGGCGTGCGCCGCACGAGGTCGGGGTCGGTGTCCTGGCCCAGGCTCAGGAGCTTCGCGCGGACACGGCGCGCCGCTCCGCCCGCGGTCGTCTCGTCCCAGGCGCGCGAGGCGGCGAGCAGCACCGTGTACTCGGCGGGGGTGACGTCGAGGGCCGGCAGGTCGTCGCGACGCGCGATCCGGTAGTGGACGACCGACTCGTCCCACGCATCGGCCTCGGACCGCAGGTCCAGACCGAGCTGGAGGATCTCGACCTTGTCCCGCTCGAACATGCGCTCGGCCGCCTCCTTCGAGGTCGCACCCGCGTACTCGGGGATCACCTCGAACAGTGTCTCGCGCGTGATCCGACGGCGCGAGCCGATCGTCATGATCACGTTGAGCAGGCGTTCGACGCCACGGGGAGCAGGCACCCGGCCAGGGTAACCAGCGGCGGGGACGGCCGCGGCTCGACGCGCGGAGCCGGAGCAGATGCCCCTAGGCTTGGTCCCCATGATGCGGTGGGAGCGCGGGACGGCCCGCGAGCTGGTGGACTCCTGGCCCGGCGTGGTCCGGATGCAGGTGACCCTCGACGACGGATCCGGGCAGAGCCTCCGGGCGCTCGCCTACACCGAGCTGCTGGGGTCGCCTGCCGTCGGTGAGACGGTGCTGCTGAACACCAACGCCCTGCGGCGCGATCTGGGCACGGGCGGGGACGCCCTGGTCGTGGCCCGTCCGGAGGCCCCGGGCGAGCGCAGCGAGGGCGCACCGGTCGGCGCGGCGCACATGATGAAGGCGCGCTACACCCCCGGGCAGGTGATGGTCGAGGCGATCGACGATCCCGCCTCGGAGCACTATGCGACGATGTGCTCGGCCCGCGACCTCGCGGGCATGCCGGTCGTCGCCGCGGACCTGCACTCCTCGTTGCCCGCGATCGTGGCGGGAGTCCGCGCGACCATGCCTGCAGCGCGTGTCGCCTACGTGCTCACCGACGGGGCCGCCCTGCCGGCCTGGTACTCGCGGACCGTCGCGGCGCTGCGCGAGGCGGGGCTGATCGCCGCGTGCGTGAGCGCGGGCCAGTCCTTCGGCGGCGACCTCGAGGCCGTCAGCATCCCGTCGGCCCTGCTCGGCGCCCGCCATGTGGTCGGCGCGGACGTCGCGATCGCGATCCAGGGACCGGGGAACCTCGGGACCGGCACCGGGTGGGGCTTCTCGGGGGTCCAGGCAGCCGATGTGCTCAACGCCGCAGGCGCGCTCGGCGGCCGCCCGGTCGGCGCGCTCCGGGTCTCGGACGCGGACCCCCGCGACCGGCACCTCGGACTCTCGCACCACAGCGCGACCACCTACGGGCGTCTCGTGCACGTCCCGGCGACCTTCGGCGTCTGGCCCGCCGCTCTCCACACCGTTTTTCACCAGACCGTCCGTCGACAACTGGAAAAGGCTGTCATTGAGCCGGCTGCGGTGCGCGGTCTGCAGCACGCGGTGCGCGAGGTCGATCCAGACGGGCTCTGGGATGAGCTGGAGGCCCTCCCGGTCACGCTGTCGACGATGGGTCGCGGGCTCGAGGAGGACCCGAACGCCTTCGTCTACGCCGCGCTCGCGGGACGCGCCGCCGCGCAGCTCGCGGCCTGAGGCGCGGCGCTCAGTCCTCGGGCCCTGTGGTCTCGCCGCGCTCGTGGACCAGGCGGGCCAGCCGGCGGGCGCCCGCGATCCCCTGCTCCCCGTCGGCCCGCTGGAGCGCCATGGTCGCGATCGTGTCGCCGTCGGACAGGTCGAGGTGGGCCCATGGGTCACCCTGGGGAAAGCTCACCGCGACGACCTCGGCCCAGTCGAGCTCGCGGGTCGTGAAGAGGTTGCGGACCACGAGGTGGTCGGGCCGCGCGGTCACCCGCACCGTCGCCTCGCGGTAGCAGAAGTACCAGATGGCGACACCGAGCGCCGCGAATCCGACGCTGTCGACGAGGGTGAACGCCTCGAACAGGACGACCGCGGCGACCAGCATCGCGACCAGCACGAGGATCCCGACCCCGTGGCCGACGAGCCGCGCCAGACGCGGCCGGAACACGATCGTCTCGGCGTCTTCGGCGGGGACGGGACGGGGGGACGCGACCATGTCAGATCCGGCAGGCCTGGATCGGGGTCACCAGGATCGCGCGGGCGCCGAGCTCGTACAGGTCGTCCATCACCTGGTTGGTGAGGCGCCGCTCGACCATCGAGCGCACCGCGGACCAGTCCCGGCCGTGCAGCGGCGAGACGGTGGGCGACTCGAACCCGGGAGTGACCTCGACGGCCCGCTCGACGAGCGCGGTCGGGATGTCGTAGTCGATGAGCACGTACTGGCGGGCCACGAGCACACCGCGCAGACGGCCGACGAGGACCTCGAGGGCGCGCTCGCCCGCGGGCTCGAGCTCGAGGCCGGGCCGGGAGAACAACACGGCCTGGCTCGTCATGATCGGTTCGCCGAAGGTCGCGAGCCCGGCCTGGCGCAGGGTCGTGCCGGTCTCGACGACGTCGGCGATCACGTCGGCGACGCCCAGGCGGATCGAGCTCTCGACGGCACCGTCGA
>DAMDHZ010000016.1:6697-7545 GCA_032101665.1 Brachybacterium sp.
GACGACGGTCGCGGTGATGCCGAGCGCATCGAGATGGTCGGCCACGAGGTTCTCGTAGCTGGTCGCGATCCGGACCCCGTCGAGCGAGCCGACGTCCCGCAGGTCGTCGGCGCCGGCGGCGAAGCGGAAGGTCGAGCGTGCGAAGCCGAGCTCCATGAGCACGTCGGCCGCGGTGCGCGAGTCGGCGAGCATGTCCTGGCCGGTCACCCCCACGTCGACCGTGCCTGAGCCGACGTACACCGCGATGTCGCGTGGGCGCAGGAAGAACAGCTCGACATCGTTCTCCTCGTCGACCAGCACGAGCTCCTTGAGCGAGGTGCGGCGGCGGTAGCCGGCCTCGTGCAGCAGGTCGGCGGTGGGCTCGGACAGTGCCCCCTTGTTCGGGACGGCGATGCGCAGCACGGATCCTCCTGGGGGCCGCGAGTCGCGGCCGGGTCGGTCGGGAGAGGGAGAAGAGGTCGGGGCGGAGCTCCCGCGGCGGCGGGAGGGCCGTCAGAGCTTGCGGTAGACGTCCTCGAGCGACACGTCCTTGGCGATCATCATCACCTGCACGTGGTAGAGCAGCTGGGAGATCTCCAGGGCGACGTCGTCATGCGTCTCGTACTCGCAGGCCATCCACACCTCGGCGGCCTCCTCGACGATCTTCTTGCCGATGCCGTGCACGCCCGCGTCGAGCTCGCGGACCGTGCCCGAGCCCTCGGGACGGGTGCGGGCGGTCTCCTGCAGCTGCGCGAACAGCGCCTCGAAATCCTTCACGGTCCCAGGATATCGGCTCCGGCGGCCGGGCCGGGCGCACGTCTCACCCGTCCCGGCGGCGTCGCGCAGTCCGGCGCCTCAGCGCGGCATCT
>DAMDHZ010000016.1:7555-38000 GCA_032101665.1 Brachybacterium sp.
AGACGAAGAACCCGGTGAGCGTGAAGCAGCCGTAGAAGACGTACATGAGCGCGCTCGCGTAGTAGCCCGCGGAGACGAGCAGCGGCACGCCGACCACGTCCACTGCCACCCAGATCAGCCAGAACTCCGTCCAGCCCTTGGCCATGCCGTAGGTGGCCAGGAGCGAGCCCATGAAGATCCAGGCGTCGGCCCACACCGGCGGATAGGAGCCGAGCGCCCCGAAGAGCGGGGTCAGCAGCGCGGTGCCGCCCACGAGAGCGACGACCAGGAGCGCGCGCGTGCCCCATGAGGCCCAGCGCGGCTCGACCGCGCTGCCGCCGCCCTGGCTCGCGCGGCGCCACCGGTACCAGCCGTAGACGCTCGTGATGATGAACATCACCTGCCGTCCAGCCTGGCCGAGCAGGTTCACCGGATTGGGCGTGCCGAACACGGCCCCGAGGAACACCGTCAGCAGCAGGAGGTTGCCGATGATGCCGAGCGGCCAGGCCCAGACCTTGCGCCGCATGCCGCCGAGCGCGCTCAGCAGGCCGAAGAGGTTTCCGAGGACCTCGCGCCAGAGGATGAACTGGCCGTGTCCGAACTCGATCTTGGCGTCGAAGAGCCACTGCAGGATTCCCATGATGTCCTTTCCGTCGACCGGGAGCAGTGGCTCCGGGGCGAAAAGGATCCGGCGCGCCGTCGGTCGGACGCGCGCGGGCGCGCCGACGACGGCGAGCAGGACGTGCGCCTCTCATCCAGGCTTTGACTGTCGGTGCCGGAGTTCCACCGGCTCCACCGCACGGGTGCGGGTCGCGGACTATCACCGCCGGCTCGGACTTTCACCGACCCCGGAGCACGTCACTGATGTGACGACGTCATCGTACGCCCGACGGGACGAAGGTCCTCTCGTCGTCCCGCCCGGCGGGACGACGGCGGCTCAGGCGCAGAGGTGGCGGGCGGCGATCTCGCGCAGGGCGGCGATCTCCGTCGCGGCGTCGTCGGCCGTGTAGATGGCCGAGCCCGCGACGAAGACGTCGGCGCCCGCCTCGGCGGCCTGCTCGATCGTGGTGCGGTTGATGCCGCCGTCGACCTGCACGGACAGCTCGAGCCCCGCGGTGCTCGCGGCCTCCCGCACGCGACGGATCTTGGGCAGCATCGACGGCAGGAAGGTCTGGCCGCCGAAGCCGGGCTCGACGGTCATCACGAGCACCATGTCGAACTCGCCGAGGATGTCCAGGAGGGGGTCGACGGGGGTCGCGGGCCGCAAGCCGATCCCCACTTTCGCACCCACGCGGTGCAGCTCGCGGGCCAGGCGCACGGGGGCCTGCGCGGCCTCGAGATGGAAAGTGACGGATTCGGCACCGGCTTCAGCGAAGGCGATCGCGTGACGGTCGGCGTCGGCGATCATGAGGTGGGCGTCGAGCGGGACGGGGCTGCGGCGCGCCATCTGCTCGACCATGCTCGGCCCGAACGTGAGGTTGGGGACGAAGTGGTTGTCCATGACGTCGATGTGGGCGCGATCGGCGTCGGCGATGCGGTCGAGCTCCTCGCCGATGCGCATGAAGTCGCTGTTGAGGACGCTGGGGTTGATGGACGCGGTCATGGCCGGGCCTCCTGGGCGGGGTCGTCGATGGTCTCAGGGATCTGTGCGGTCGGCGCGGGCTCCTCGCCGCCGCGCCGGCGCAGCAGGGCGATGAACATGGCGTCGGTGCCGTGCACGTGGGGCCACAGCTGCACGCTCGGGCCGGCGCCGAGGTCGAGGTCGCGCGCGTCCTGGCGCACCCCGGCGCGCACGGCCTCGCGTGCGTCGAGCTGCTCGACATCGTCCCGGCGGCGCAGGACGTCCGCGACCACGAGCAGGGTCTCGGCGACGTGGGGCGAGCACGTCACGTAGGCGACCACGCCACCGGGTGCGGCGGCGTCGAGGGCGCTCGTGAGCAGCTCACGCTGGAGCACGCCGAGATGGCCGATATCGCCGGGCGTGCGGCGCCAGCGTGACTCGGGGCGACGGCGCAGGGCCCCCAGCCCCGAGCACGGCACGTCGGCGAGCACGCGGGAGAAGGCGCCCGGCAGCTCGGCGCCGATCGTGCGCCCGTCGGCCGTGCGGGTCGTGATCTCGGCGCCCGCCTCGACGAGGGTCCGTACCGCGCGGTCGACGAGCTCGGTGCGGTGGGGCTGCACCTCGACCGCGAGCAAGTCGGCGTCGTGGTCGACCGTGAGTCCGCCGAGCAGGGCCGTCTTCCCGCCGGGGCCCGCGCACAGGTCCAGCCAGTGGCCGTCGTCGCCAAGCACGAGGTCGTCGGCGCCGAGGGCGAGGGCGAGCGCCATGAGCTGGGAGCCCTCGTCCTGGACGGCGGCGCGTCCCTCGCGGACGGGATCGATGCCCCCGGGGTCACCCGAGGGCCACGCCGCGGCGAACAGGGACAGCGAGCCCGCGGCGGCTCCGTCGTCGATGAGCTCCTCGAGATCGGTCAGCCCCGGGCGCATGACGAGGGAGACCGAGGGCGCGGCGTTCTGGGCGGCGAGCAGCGCGTCGATCTCGGAGCGGTCACGGCCGTGAGCGACGAGGGCGTCGCGCAGGGCGCGCACCACCCACGCGGGGTGGGAGTGCACGACGGCGAGGTGGGCCGCCTCGTCCTCCTCGCGGGGCGGGGCGACCTCGGCCAGCCACTGTTCGCGCGACCTCTCGCCGACGCGGCGCAGGATCGCGTTGACGAAGGAGGCGGCGCCGGCGCCGACCACCTGGCGGGCCAGGGCCACCGTCTCCGAGGTCGCGGCGTGCGGCGCGACCTCCATGTCGAGCAGCTGGTAGGCGCCGAGGCGGAGCACGTCGCGCACGGTGTCCTCGACCGCGTCGAGGGAGCGGTCGATGCACGCCTGGAGGATCGCGTCGAGGCGCCCCTGGGCGCGCAGGGTGCCGTAGAACAGCTCGGTCGCGAAAGCGGCGTCGCGCCCGTGCAGGCGGTGGCGGCGCAGGATGCGGGGCAGGGCGAGGTTCGCGTACGCGTCGTCCTCGGCGACGGCCCGCATGGCCTCGTAGGCCGCGAGGCGCGACGCGGTCGCGGTGCGGGACCGCTCGGAGGGGCGATGCTCGGACCAGCCGCGGCGCGGCCCGCCGCCGCCGCGCGAGCCGGAGCGCTCGCGGCCCTGGGCGTCGCGTCCGCCGTGCCGGGCGGGGCGGGCGCGCTCGTCGCGGCGGTCGCGCGGATCGTTACGCGGACTCATCGGGTCTCCTGCTCGGTCTCGGGGGTCGTGAAGCGGGTGTCGGGCTCGAGGGCGGCGCCGCGCGCCCAGTCGGCGCCGGCGAGGGGGCGTCGCCCGGGCGAGGAGATCGTGCCGAGCGCGAGCGGCTCGGTGCCGGTGCCCACGAACAGCGCCCGCTTGGTGGCGTGCAGGGCGCCGGGGGCGAGGGACAGCTCGGGCGGGGGCGCGGCGGCGGCGACGCCCAGGATCTTCGTGCGCTCGCCGTGCAGCAGGGTCCAGGCGCCGGGCTGGGGGCTCATGCCGCGGATGTGGGCGCTCACCTGCTCGCGCGGGCGGCTCCAGTCGATCGCGGCCTCGGCCGCCGTGAGCTTGGCGGCGTGGCTCGCGCCCTCGTCGCACTGGGGGGTGAAGCGGGCACTCCCGTCGGCGATCGCGTCGAGGGAGCGGGCGAGCAGCTCGGCGCCGGTGATCGCGAGCCGGTCGAGCAGCTCGCCGGCGGTCTCGATCTCCCCGATCTCCGTCTCCTCGACGGCGAGCACGTCGCCCGTGTCGAGTCCCGCGTCGAGGCGGAAGGTGGTGAGGCCAATGCGGCGCTGGCCGGCCAGCACGGCACGCTGGGCGGGGGCGGCGCCGCGCCACTGCGGCAGGGCGGAGAAGTGGAGGTTGAGCCAGCCGTGCCGGGGGATGGAGAGCGCTGCCGGGGGCACGATCACGCCGTAGGCGACGACGGGGGCGACATCGGGCGCGAGCTCGCGCAGCCGCTGCTGGATCGCCTCGTCGCGCAGGGTGCGCGGGGTGAGGACCTCGATCCCGGCCTCCTCGGCGACGATGCGCACGGGGCTCGGGGTGAGGCGGCGCCCACGCCCGGTCGGCGCGTCAGGGCGGGTGAGCACGGCGACGACGTCGTGGGGGCCTGCCAGCAGGGTGCGCAGGGAGGGGACGGAGGCGTCAGGGGTTCCGGCGAAGATCAAGCGCATGATGCGTCCATCCTAGTGATCGGCCCGCGAGGCCCCGAGGAGGCAACGCGGGTCAGAACACGTCGGGCGGGTCGACGCGCACCCGCAGCTGTCCATGCGCCTTGCGGGCGCTGCGGGCCGCGACCTGGGCGCGCAGCGCGGTCAGCAGCTCACGCGAGCGCGCGGCCTCGATCCGGACCACGGCGCGCGCGACGATCCGGTCGTCGTCCGTGGGCACGTCGACGGGGCCGAACACGGCGGTGTCCTCGGGCAGCTCGGCCTCGGCGAGGAAGCCGCGGCATGCCTCGCGGTCGCCCGTGATCTCCGCGACCTTCGCGAAGGGGGGCAGGTCGAGGGTGCGGCGGTCGGTCAGGACGCGGTCGAGGAAGACGCGCGAGCGATGGGCGACGAGGTCGCGGATGGCGGGAAGGGTGGAGGTGCCGACCACGAGCACCTCTCCGCCGTCTTTGGCGGTCCGGACCAGGGCGATCGCGTTGTTCCACCGCCGCACGGCCTCGACGTCGGCGTCATAGGAGGCGCGCGCGAGCATCGCGTCGGCGTCCAGCAGGAGTGCTGCCGCGTAGCGCCCGGCGGGTACGGGCTCGGCGCCGGGGGTCGCGACCACGATCGCGTCGGGTGGCACGTCGTCGTCGGCGACGGCGCCGTGCGCCCCGCCGGCCACCCGGAACGAGACGTCGGGGAAGGCGCGGCGCAGCTCCTCGGCGGTGCGGGAGGAGCCGATGACGACCGCGCGCACCTGCGTGCGGTCGCACTCGGGGCAGCGGTAGCCGTCCTCGCGGCGCCCGCACACCCGACACAGGAGGGGACCGCCGCGCCCGGCGAGGGACAGGGGCGCCGAGCACGTGGGGCACACGCAGCGGGTGCCGCAGAAGCTGCAGGCGATCGCGGGCACGTAGCCGCTGCGGGGCACCTGGACCAGCACCGGTCCGCGATCCAGGGCGGTGCGGATCACGCGCATCGCCTCGCTCGGCAGGCGTGATCGTCCCGAGGGGCCCTCGCGCTCGCGCAGGTAGTCGTCCATCGCCCGGATGAGGGGGCGCACCGCGACGAGCGGCGCGGCGACGGGTTCGAGCGGGCGGAGGTAGCCGTGCTCGGCCAGCGCGGCGGCGGTCGGCGAGGGTGAGCTCGACAGCATCAGCAGGGCGGCCCGCTCCTCCGCGGACCGGCACTGCAGGACCGTGAGGGCGTGGGGGTAGGGGGCGCGGGGCTCCTCGAGCAGGTCATCGGCCGCGTCCCACAGGATCATGAGCGCCAGGTCGTGCACGGGGGCGAAGGCGGCCGAACGGGTGCCGATCACGACCCGGGACGCGCCGCGCAGGATCCGCAGGAAGGCGCGGTAGCGCCGCTCGGGCCCGTCGGCGCTCCCGAGCACCTCGTGGTCGATGCCCCGCGCCGTGAGGGTCGCGGCGAGGCGCGAGACGTCGCGCTGGTCGGGGGCGACCACGAGGACACCGCGACCGGGCGCGAGGGCGTCGATCGCGTCGGCGGTCACGGCGGTCCAGGCGTCGACGGGCTCGAGCACGATGCCGGCGCGGGGCACGGGCCCCTCGGGGGCGCCCGCGCGCGCGACGAGGGCCGCGAGCCCCGGGTAGCGGGCCAGCGCGGAGGAGGGCACCGGGTTCTCGTCGTCGAGCTCTTCCGGCGGCTCGGTGAGTGCGGTCGCCACCTCCGTCTCCTCGGCCTCACGGGCCGCGGCGGCCCGGTCCGCCTTCTCGGCGCGCGCGTGGCGCGGCGGCAGGGCCAGGCGCAGCACGTCGCCCACGGTGCCCGCGTAGCGATCGGCCACGTCGGCGCACACCCGCAGCATCGCCGGGCTGATCACCTGGTCCTCGGAGACGAGCCGACGCAGCGGCGCGAGAGGCCGGTCGGTCGTCGGATGGGCGCGCCGCCGCAGCACGACGGCGTCCATCTCCTGCCCGGAGAAGCGCACCTTGACGCGCATCCCGGGGCTCGCGGCGGCGGTCTCGGCGGTGACCGCGTACTCGAAGGGTCGGTCGAGATGGGGCAGCGGGCCCAGCAGACGGACCTCGGCGACGGGATCGCTGCCGGCGAGGTCGAAGCCGGCGGTCGTGCGCAGACGGAGGGCCTGGTCGGCGGGGTCGCCGAAGAGGCCCTCCTGGTCGTGCGCGGTCATGGAGGACTCAGCGGCGGTGCACGTCGACGAGGTCGCACACGAAGACGAGCGACTCGCCGGGGGCGATCACGGGCGGGGCGCCGTGGTCGCCGTAGGCCAGGTGGGCGGGGATCTCGAGACGGCGGCGGCCGCCGACCCGCATGCCCTGGACACCCTGGTCCCAGCCGGCGATGACCTGGCCGACACCGAGCTGGAAGCGCAGCGGCTCGCCGCGGTTCCAGGACGCGTCGAACTCCTCGCCGCTGCTGTGGGAGACGCCCACGTAGTGCACGTCGACCACGTCGCCGCGGCGGGCCTCCTCGCCCTCCCCCTCGATCTCGTCGATCACGACGAGCCCGGTCGGGGCGTCGGTGCCGGGGAACTCGATCTCGGGCTTGCTGCGGTCCATGGGGGTTCCTTTCGGGAGTGCCGGGGTCAGGATCCGGCGGGGGCGGTCGCGCCGAGGATGTCGGCGACGAAGATGAGGGTCTCCCCGGCCAGCTGCTGGCCCTGGTCGCCGTAGGCCTCGGCGGGCGGGATCACGAGCAGCACCTGGCTGCCGACGGTCTTGCCGACCAGGCTCTCGTCCCAGCCGGTGATGACCTGGCCCTGGCCGAGGGTGAAGCTGAACGGCGCGCCGCGATCCCACGAGGAGTCGAACTGGGTGCCGTCGGAGAGCTTCCAGCCCGTGTAGTGCATCGCGAGCGCGTCCCCGGCTGCGGTCTCTGCCCCGGTGCCGAGGATGGTGACGGCCTGGGCGGTCGTGTCGGGGACGGCCATGTCGGGGGTGCCGTCGAGTTGAGGGGCGCCGTCGTCGCCGAGGCTGACAGCGGGCATCCCGTCCGGGACGGGCTGCGGAGCGCCCTCGGCGCGGGTGAGCGCCTTGGAGACGATGTCGGAGACCTGGACGACGTCGTACTCGGTGCCCGACTGGCTGCGCACCGTGCCCAGCATCGCGATGCGGCTGCCGATCGTGGCGCTCTGCAGGAAGGCCGCGGTGGTCGTGTCGGTGTCCTCGCCGTTCACGGCGAGGTAGCTCGCCGGCGCGCCCTGCCACGAGGACTGGAGGGTCGAGCCGTCGGCCGCGTCGACGAGCATCGTCTGCAGCGCGAGCATGTCGTTGCTGCCGATCGCCTCGCCGTCGCCCGCGGTCACGACGCGCGACGCGTTGCCCGTGAAGCTCAGCGGCGCGGTGAAGGTCACGGTCGGCTCGGCGCCCGGCTTCCCGCCGAAGGTGATCTGGGACAGGGCGTCGCCGTCCGAGGCCGCGGAGCTCGTCGCGGCGTCCTGGGTGCCGTCGCTCCCGCACGCGGCGAGGCCGAGGGCGGTGCCGGCGACGAGGGCGGAGCTGAGCAGGGTCCGGCGACGGATCACGGAGAGGGCCTTTCGGTTCGGGCGGGCCGGGACAGACTACGCGGGCTCCCTGACGATCCGGCGGGAGCGAGCGCCGGTCAGGCGGTGGCGCGGATCTCGTCGAGGAGGGCGTCGACGGCGGCCGACTCGGTCGCGAAGGGGTCGAGCACCTGGACCGGCATCGCGCCCGCCCGGGCCAGGCGCATCGTGGTCCAGTCGACGACGTGGTCGACGCCGTGGTCCTGGGCGGCGGTGACTACCTGTCCGCGCAGGTGTGCGCGGGTCGTGGCGGGAGCGGTCGTGCGGGCCCGTTCGATGCGGTCCTCGTCGAGCACGGCGGGGGCGCCGCCGCGGCGCTGGAGCACGAAGAAGAGGCCGTGCTCGGGATCGATGTCGTGGTAGGCGAGGTCGAGGCGCTGGAGCTGCGGGGAGTCGAGGGCGAGGCCGCGGCGCTCGGCGGTCGTCGTGAGCAGACGCTGCTTGATGGCCCAGTCGAGGTGGGTCGCGGCCCAGTCGAGGTCGCCCGTCTCGACGGCCGTGAGCGCCCGCTCCCAGGTCGCGAGCACCTCGGCGTCGGCGTCGTCGGCCACGGCATGCACCTGGTCGAGGCAGCGGTGCTGGATCTCGAGGGCGGTCATGGTCCGGCCGTCGGCGAGGGCCACGGGTGCCCGGCCCGTGAGGTCGCGCGCGACGGCGCGGATCGCGGCGATCGGGTCCGCCAGGCGGAGGTCCTGCAGGGTGCGGCCGGACTCGATCAGGCGCAGCACGAGGTCGGTGGTCGCGAAGCGCAGCCACGTCGAGACCTCGGACATGGTCGAGTCGCCGACGATCACATGGAGGCGGCGGAAGCGGGTCGCGTCGCCGTGCGGCTCGTCGCGCGTGTTGATGATGGGGCGGGTGCGCGTGGTGGCCGAGGACACGGCCTCCCACATGTGGTCGCTGCGCCGTGAGAACACGAAGCGGGCGCCGTCCTCGTCGCGGGCGATGCCGCCCGCGCCCGTGATCATCTGCCGGGTGATGAGGAAGGGCAGCAGGTGCTGGGGCAGTCGGGTGAACTCGCCGCGTCGGTCGACGAGGTAGTTCTCGTGGCTGCCGAAGGAGTTGCCCGCGGAGTCGACGTTGTTCTTGAGCAGGTGGATGCGGGCGTCCTCGCCGCGGTCGGCGAAGGCCTCGTTGGCCTGGCGTGCGTAGTCGGAGAAGATCCGCTCCCCCGCCCGGTCCTGCGCCACGAGGTCCCACCAGTCGTCGCACTCGGCGGTCGCGTACTCCGGGTGGGAGCCGACGTCGAGGTACAGGCGGGCGGCGTTGCGCAGGAACACGTTCGAGGAGCGGCCCATCGCGACCACCGGGCGGAACAGCTCGCGTGCGGCCGCCTCGGGCTCGAGCGCCCGCTGGCCGTCCGCGCGCACGCACACGAGCCCGTACTCGGTCTCCAGACCTCCGACGCGACGCTTCATCGGCTCACTGGCCGCCCTTCTGGACGAAGGACCGCACGAAGGTCTCGGCGTTGGACTCCAGGACGGAGTCGATCTCGTCGAGCAGGTCGTCGCTCGCCTGGGCGGAAGCGAAGGTCTGCCCGGCGCCGGTGGCGAGGTCCCCGGTCTCCTCGTCGTCGCCGGGGCCGGAACCGTTCAGGGACTGCTGGGTCATGACTGCTCCTGATGTCGAGGGGGATGGATGGAGGACGGGTCCCCGACGGCCCGGCGCAGGGCGGCGAGCACCGTGTCGGGGTCGGCGGAGGGGTCGACGCCGCGCTCGGCGCACCAGGCGGCGCTCCCGGAGAGCGGGTCGGCCAGGCGCAGCCGGGCTCCGCTCGCGGTGCCCGCGAGGGTCAGCACGTCCCAGCCGGCGGAGGCGACGGCGTCGGGATGGGCCGCGATGAGGGTGCCGCGCAGGTGGGCGCGGGTGGTCGCGGGCGGCTCGTGGACGGCCCGCGCGACCTCCTCGTCGCTCACGAGGGTGCGGACGGAGCCGCTCGTCCGGAGCCGGGCGTACAGGCTGCGGCCCTCGCGCAGGTCGGAGAACTGCAGGTCGATCATCATCAGGCGCGGGTCGTCCCAGGCGAGGTCGTGACGGCGACGGTAGCCGTCGAGCAAGGAGAGCTTGGCGGCCCACTCCACGCGGTCAGCGGCGCGCTGCGGGTCCGCGGCGAGCAGATCGAGCAGCTCGGTCCACTGGGTGAGGACGTCCGCGGTCTCCGGGTCCGAGAGGTCGGCGTACGCGGCGATCGCGTCGGCGTAGCGGCGCTGGATCTCGAGCGCGGTGAGCTCCTCGCCGTCGGTCGTCGCGACGGTCGTGCGGAGCGTGGGGTCGTGGCTGATGGCGTGGACGGCCTCGACGGGATCGGCGAGGACGATCCGGGGCAGGATCACCGCGGCGGTCCTCTGCTCCGCCTCGAGCGCCGCGAGCACGAGGCTCGTGATCCCGAGCTTGAGGTAGGTGGCGGTCTCGACCTGGGTCGCGTCGCCGATGATGACGTGCAGGCGGCGATGGCGCCGGGCGTCGGCGTGGGGCTCGTCGCGCGAGTTGACGATCGGACGGTTCAGGGTGGTCTCGAGGCCGACCTCGGCCTCGAAGAAGTCCGCGCGCGAGGAGATCTGGAACCCCGGCTCCTGGCCCCGCGTGCCCAGCCCCACGCGACCCGCGCCCGTGATCACGGCGCGCGTCGCGAAGAACGGGACGAGCGCCTCGACGACGCGTCCGAAGGGGATGTCGCGGTCGAGCAGGTAGTTCTCGTGAGTGCCGTACGAGGCGCCCTTGGAGTCGGTGTTGTTCTTGTACAGCACGACCGAGGGCACGCGCTCGGCGGCGTCGAGGCGCCGCATCGCCTCGGCCGCGATGACCTCGCCCGCACGGTCGTACACGAGGCCCTCCCGGGCCGACGTGACCTCGGGCGAGGAGTACGCGGGGTGGGCGTGGTCGACGTACAGGCGGGCCCTGTTGGGAAGCACGGCGTTGCCCACCGAGCGGCGCACGGCCCAGGCCAGGATCGCCGCGTCGTCGCCCTCGGGGGCCTCCTCGGGCGCCCGCAACGGCGCGTCGGCGTCCACGCTGGGCAGGTCCATCATCGGCACGTGCGCGTCACGCACCTGGTCGGTGAGCTGGGTGGGATGAGCGGCGGCACGCGTGAGCTCGAAACCGCGTGCATCGCGCAGCGGGGTCTCGTCACCGTAGTCCCAGCGCACCCGGCGGCCCCGACGGGCGGGATCGTCGCCGAGCAGCGCGTAGGCGCCGACCGCGAGGTGGGAGAGCATGATCGCCGAGGTCGCGGCGGACTCGGCGCGCTGGGCGGCGTCGGCGTGCAGCACCCCGAACTCCGTCTCGATGCCCATCACGCGACGCGTCGTGAGGCCCGTGGTCGTCCGGGGCTCAGGCATGGATCGTCTCCGCGTCGCTCGAGGCGCCCACGCCGGGCAGCTCGTCGAGACCGCCGTGCAGCGGCACCACCTGCTCGACGCGGCGTCCGCGGCGCCCGGAGATCCGCGCCCAGTCGTCGGGATGCGCTCCCGAGGGCAGATCCTCGTTCTCGGTGAACTCGTCCTCGACGGCGGCGCGCAGGTGGGCGCCGGAGATCCCGGCCACGCCCGTGGCGAGGAAGTCCTTGACGGCGTTCTTCTTGGCACGATCGACGATGTTGCGCAGGGTCGCGCCGGAGACGAAGTCCCGGAAGTGCAGGACCTCGCTGCTCCCGTCGGAGTAGTCCAGGCGCACGAAGGCGGTCGCGGGACCGTCGGCGTAGATCAGATCGATCGCGAGATCGAGCAGGTCGCTGCGGTCCTCGCGCAGGGGCACCCGCTCATTGAGGTAGAGCGCGAGGATCTCGCGGGCGGCGGCGGCGTCGGGCCGCCGCACCCGCACCTTCACGTCGAGCCGGCCCGGGCGCAGGATGGCCGGGTCGATCATGTCCTCGCGGTTCGACGCGCCGATCACGATGACGTTCTCGAGGCTCTCGACCCCGTCGATCTCGGCGAGCAGCTGAGGCACGATCGTGGTCTCCACATCGCTCGAGACGCCCGTGCCGCGCGTGCGGAACAGTGACTCCATCTCGTCGAAGAACACCACCACCGGGTTGCCCGCGCTCGCCCGCTCACGAGCACGCTCGAACACGAGACGGATGGACCGCTCGGTCTCCCCCACGTACTTGTTGAGCAGCTCGGGCCCCTTGACGTTCAGGAAGTAGCTGCCGCGCAGGGCCTCGGCGGCGTCGACCCCGCGCGCCTCGGCCGAGCGGACGGCGAGCTCGTGCGCGACCGCCTTGGCGATCATCGTCTTGCCGCAGCCGGGGGGCCCGTACAGGAGCACGCCCTTGGGCGGTCGCAGGCCGTACTCGCGGTACAGGCCCTGGTGGAGGAACGGCAGCTCGACGGCGTCGCGGATCGTCTCGATCTGCTCGGCCAGGCCACCGATGTCCTCGAAGGAGATGTCCGGGATCTGCTCGAGCACGAGGTCGGTGATCTCGGCGCGCTCGATCTCCTCGAGCACCATCTGCGCCTTGAGGTCGACGAGCACGTGGTCGCCGGGGTGCAGGGACACGTCGGCGAGCTCGCCCGCGCGCCGCAGGGCGCGCTGGTCCTCGCTCGCGACCTGGACCAGGACGCGGCCGTCGGGCAGGTCCTCGAGCACGGTCACGACGCTCCCGGCGTCCTGCCGGGCGACGGCCTCGACGGCGACGAGCGACTCGTTGAGCCGCAGCTCGGTGCCGGGCACGAGCGCGGCGAGATCCAGCTCGGCGCTCGTGGCGATGCGCAGGCGCCGGCCGTTGTGCAGCACGTCGACCGTGGTCCCCTCGGCAGCGCGCAGGAAGGTCGCGTACGAGTTGGGCGGGTCACCGATGCGCTCGAGGTCGGACCGCAGCTGCACGATCTGGGCTCGCGCCGAGCGGAGGCTCGCGACCAGGCGGTCGTTCTGCGCGGCGTACGTCTCCAGCTCGGTGGTCAGGTCCTGGTAGGTCTTCACGATGCTCATTCTTCGACGATGGTGGGCGGGACGGGGGCGACGCGGGAGGCAGTCCGCATCAGCGATCCCGGCCCTGACGGATGTCGCGCAGCGCGCGCTTGACCTTGCGGGGAGCCACGCCCCGCTCGCCCAGGTCCTCGGCGGTCCACGGGGTGTCCGAGCCGCCGAAGCCGTCGTTGTCGGGGTGGGCGAGCTCCTCGGCCAGCTGGGAGCCGGGCGCGGGACGGCGGGTGCGGGTGAGGGCCTTGACGCCGTGGGCGGCGCGACGCGAGGTCAGCAGGAAACCGGTGTGCGCGTTCATCCGGTGCTCGGGCCGCACGGCGAGCCCCTCGAGGTGCCACGGCCGCACGAAGGACTCCCACGCGGACGGCTCGGTGAACTCGCCGTGGTCGCGCAGGGCCTCGGCGGTGCGCGAGAGCTGGGTGACCGTGGCGACGTAGGCGAGGAACACCCCGCCCGAGACGAGGGCCGTCGCGGCGGTGTCGACGCACTCCCACGGGGCGAGCATGTCGAGCACGACACGGTCGGCGCACGGGCCGTCGGCGGCCAGCTCGAGAGCGGTGCCCTGGAAGTCCCCGATGCTCAGGGTCCACGACGGGTGCGGTCCGCCGAAGTAGGTCTCGACGTTCTCGCGTGCCACTTCGGCGAACTCGCCGCGACGCTCGATCGAGTGGACGACGCCGCTCGGGCCGACGGCGCGCAGCAGGGCCGTGGTCAGCCCGCCCGAGCCCACGCCCGCCTCGAGCACGCGGGCGCCGGGGAAGATGTCCCCCCACATGAGGATCTGCGCGCTGTCCTTGGGGTAGATGATGGCGGCGCCGCGGGGCATCGACAGCATGTAGTCGCTGTAGAGGGGTCGCAGCGCCTGGTAGCACGTGCCCTGGGAGTCCTCGACCACGGTGCCGTCCTCCGCGCCGATCAGCAGGTCGTGGTGGAGCACGCCCCGATGGCTGTGGAACTGGCCGCCATCCTTGAGGGTGATGGTGTGCAGCCGGTTCTTGGCGTCGGCGAGCTGGACCTTGTCGCCCACGAGGAAGGGGCCGGTGCGATCGAGGCGGGGGCCGGTCGCCGCGGCGGACGGGCGCGGGGGGTCGCCGACAGGTGAGGTCATGCTCTCCAGTCTAGGTGCGCCGCGCAGGGGAGGCGGAGGCGCTCATCTCCCGGCAGAACGCCCTCCCGGCCGGGTCCGTCCGGCTCGTGTCAGCGGCGCTGGAGGTGCCGGGCCAGGTCGTCGGGGCTCAGCAGGCCGCGGGGACGACCCTGGGCGTCGACCAGGAGGCGCAGGGAGCGCGGGTCGTCCATCACCTGCTCGACGAGGAGCGTCCCCGCGATGTCGGCGGGCACGGCGACGACCCGGCCGATCCCACGGCTCACGGCGCCGACGGGCGTGGCGGGGCGCGCGGAGGACGGCACGGACGCGAGCGCCGCCACGTCGAGCGCGCGGCCCTCGCCGTCGGGGTCGAGGATCAGGACGGCTCCGGGGTCGATGTCGTCGGGCAGGTCGGCGAGAGCGGTGCCCGAGGGCACCACGAGCACGGGGCGGGCGAGCGTGGCCGGGTCGAGGCCCTGCACCCGCCCTTCGAGGCGGGCTCCGCGCAGGGCGGCGGTCGCGCCCTGCCACAGCGTCGTGGCGATGATCACGGCCCACACGAGCAGCAGCAGGTCCACCGAGCCGGGGCTCCGCGCCAGACGGACGAGCGGGATCAGGAGCACGGCGACGGCGATCGCACGTCCGATCCACGCGGTGATGCGGGTGCCGAGCGCCGGGCGACGCAGCACCCCGCCCACGAGCGCCTCGACGGCGCGTCCGCCGTCCATCGGCAGCCCGGGCAGGAGGTTGAAGACCGCGAGCCCCCAGTTGAGGATGCCCGCGTAGGCGACGAACACCGCGAGCGCGGGGTCGGGCGCGACGAGGGGGCCGAGCGCGGTCGCGAGCAGCGCGAGCACGGCGTTGATCGCGGGACCGGCGAGCGAGACGACGGCGGAGGCGAACGCCCCCATCGCACCGGCGCGGTACTGGGTGTGGCCGCCCCACAGGGTCAGCGCGATGTGCTCGACCCGGGCGCCGAAGGCGTGGGCGGTCAGCGCGTGCGCGACCTCGTGCAGGAGGACCGAGACGATCACGAACACCCCGATGCTCACCGCCACCGTCAGGGCGGTCGTCGAGCCCAGGTCGCCGCGTGCCTGGAGGGCGGGGTACACGATGACCGCGAGCAGGGCGACCGTGACGAGGGTGCCCCCGGAGACCTGGATCGGCGGGAGGGCGCCGATCCGCAGGGTGGGAGCACTCATGGACGGACCCTTCTCGAGATGGCGGGCGTCGCGAGGGCATCGCGCCGCGCGTCGGCGAGCATATCCGTGCCGTCCGAGAGGATCCGCGGCGCCGACCCTGCGGGCCTATGATGACCGGATCGGATCGCGTCGCGCGACGGATGGAGGCGTGAGAACGGATGCAGATGCCAGGTGCGGACGGCTCGGACGTTTCCGGTCACCCCGGTCCTCAGGACCGGCCGGCTCCCACGGACGATGCCCCTCGTTCGCGCGGCCGCATAGCGGTCGCGGCGTTCAGCGGCTGGAACGATGCCGGCGAGGCGGCGACCGGGGCGATCGAGCACCTGCTGGAGGTCTGGCCCCACCGTCATCTCGCGACCGTCGCCTCCGAGGAGTACGTCGACTTCCAGGTCAACCGCCCCCTGCTCGCGACGCGCGAGGACGGGACCCGGGTCATCGAGTGGCCCGACACCGAGCTCGATCTGGTGACCCCGCCGCACGGCCCCGAGATCGTCGTGGTCCACGGTCCGGAGCCCTCCACCCGGTGGCGCACCTACTGCGCCGAGGTGATCGAGCTGCTGATCCGCCATGAGGTGTCGACCGTGGTCACGCTCGGCGCGCTGCTCGCCGACGCCCCGCACACGCGCCCCCTGCCGGTCTCCTCGTCCGAGGAGCCGGGGCTCGACGAGCCCGTGGCCGAGGACGCGTACGAAGGCCCGATCGGGGTGCCCTCGGTGCTCGGTCGGATGGCGGTGACCGCGCAGCTGCGGGCCGTCACGGTGTGGGCGCAGGTCCCTCACTACGTCTCGCAGAACCCCTCCCCCAAGGCGGTGCTCGGGCTCGTGCGCGAGCTCCAGCGCGAGATCGCCTCCCCCGTCCCGCTCGGCGACCTCGAGGAGGAGGCCGCCGCGTGGCAGCGCGGCGTCGACGAGCTCGCCCGCACGGATCCCGACGTCGCCGAGTACGTGCAGCGGCTCGAGCGCGCGCAGGATGCGGCCGAGCTGCCGGACGCGACGGGCGACGCGATCGCCCGCGAGTTCGAGCAGTTCCTGCGGCGCCGCCGCGACGAGGAGTGAGCCCGCCCGGTCACCGCGCGCGGTGACCGGACCGTCTCAGGCGATGGCCAGGTCGACGCCGAACAGAGCGTCCGTCGCGGCGGCCACGTCCTCGGGAGCCTGCGTGCCCGTCTGCCGCGGCCCGGCGGCGAGCCCGGAGCGCACCCGCTCGGCCCAGGCGTCGAGGATCCGGAGCGCGCGCGGGGTGTCGAGGTCGTCGCGCAGCGCGTCGCGCAGCTGCTCGACGGCGGTCGCGTCCGCGGCGTCCTCCGCGGCGGCCGCCGCCCGGTAGGCGTCGAGCCGGAGCTGGGCGACGACGAGCTCGTCGTCGGTCCACTCCCAGTCGCTGCGGTAGTGGTGGGCCATGAGGACCAGGCGGATCGCCATCGGGTCGACGCCTGCGGCCACGAGGCGCGAGACGAACACCAGATTGCCCCGTGACTTGCTCATCTTCTCGCCCTCGTAGGCGACCATCCCGGTGTGCGGGTAGACGCTCGCGAAGCCGGAGCCGAGCGCGGCGGCGTGGGAGGCGCTCATGTCGTGGTGGGGGAAGATCAGGTCGCTGCCGCCGGTCTGGACGTCGAAGGGCAGGCCGATGCCCTCCTCGGCGATCGACACGCACTCGACGTGCCAACCGGGGCGTCCCCGGCCCAGCTCGGGCGCGTCCCACGACGGCTCGCCCGCGCGGGCGGCGCGCCACAGGAGCGGGTCGAACGGATCCCGCTTGCCGGCCCGCTCGGGGTCTCCTCCGCGGTCGGCGAAGACCTCCCTCATCTGCTCGCGGTCCCATCCGCACACGTCGCCGAGAGTGCCGTCGATCGAGAGGTCGTGGTACCAGTCGTCGCCCTCGGCGTCCGGCGTCGGGACCTGGTAGGCGCGGCCGCGCTCGATGATCCGGGTGACGGTCGCGACGATCTCGTCCATCGCCTCGGACACCGAGCGGTAGGTGTCGGGCGCGAGGATCCGCAGCGCCTCCATGTCGCCGGCGAACAGCTCGGACTGCTCGCGCGCGAGGTCCTCCCAGTGCACGCCGTCGCGGTCGGCGCGCTCGAACAGCGGGTCGTCGACGTCGGTCACGTTCTCGGCGAACGAGACCTCGAGGCCCGTGTCGAGGAAGGCCCGGCGCATCAGGTCGGCCGCGTGGTAGGTCGCGGCGTGGCCGAGGTGGGTCGAGTCGTAGGGGGTGATGCCGCACACGTAGAGCCGGGCGTGGCCCTCGACGAAAGGCCTCACCTCGCGGACCTCACCGGTGCGGGTGTCGTGCAGGCGCGGCAGCCTTCCGCTCGCGGGAAGGGGCTCGACGACGGGGCTGGTCCAGGCGATCACCGGACGATCCTAGCCGTCGTCGGACTCAGGACGTCGAGCCGGCCAGCGGGTCGATCAGGCCGCTGCCGAGCAGCACGAGCAGCCCTGCGCCGGCGACGACGCGGTAGATCACGAACACGGCGAGCGAGCGGTGCTCGATGAAGCGCATGAACCAGGCGATCACGGCGTAGCCCACGACGAAGGAGACGAGCGTCGCGACGAGGATCGCGACCAGCGAGGGCTCCCCGGCGACGGTCGCCGCGGCCCGCCCGTCGGCGCTCAGCAGCGGCGGGACCTCCTGGTACGCCTTGTACAGACCCGAGGCGAACACGGCGGGCACCGCCAGCAGGAACGCGTACCGCGTCGCGGCGGGCCGCTCGTACCCCAGCAGGCGGCCGGCGGTGATGGTGCCGCCCGAGCGCGAGACACCCGGGATCAGGGCGAGGGCCTGTGCGAAGCCGAACAGGATGCCGTCGCGCACGGTCAGGTCCCTGAGCTCCTTCTCCTGGGGCGCGAAGCGGTCCGCGGCACCGAGCAGGAGGCCGAAGGCGATGAGCATCACGGCGGTGATGTACAGGTTGCGCAGCGAGTGGTCGATCTGGTCCTCGAAGAGCAGACCGAGCACACCGATGGGGATCGAGCCGATGATGACGAGCCAGCCCATGCGCACGTCGGGGTCCGACTGCGGGAGGCGGCCGACGAGCGCCCGGCACCAGCGCGAGATGATGCGCACGATGTCGCGCCAGAAGTACAGGAGCACGGCGGTCTCGGTGCCCAGCTGGATGATCGCGGTGAAGGCGGCGCCGGGCTCACGGCCCGGCATCAGCAGCTCGCCGACGACGCGCAGGTGCGCGCTCGAGGAGATGGGGAGGAACTCGGTCAGGCCCTGGACCAGGCCGAACAGGACGGCGGTGAGGAGGGTCACGGGCGATCAGCGCTGGTCGTCGTCCTCGTCGTCGAAGTCGTCATCGTCCTCGAGCTCGTCGTCGTCGAGGTCGTCGTCCTCGTCGTCCAGATCGTCGAGGTCGTCGAACTCGTCGTCGTCCTCCTCATCGTCCTCGTCGTCGCCGTCGAAGACGATCAGGGGGGTCGCCACGTCGTACGCCTCGAAGAGGGCGTCGTCGTAGGCGTCGAACGCGGACGTCAGCTGCTCGGTCGCCGCGTCCAGCGCGGGATCGTCGTCCCCGCGCGAGGCGGCGCTCGCCTCGTAATGACGCTCGAGGGCATTGATCAGAGCTGCGAGGGCGGTTCGCGGATCCGTGTTCATGGTGGGAAACCTACCCCGTCGGGGCGCACAATGGACAGCCACCGCACCCGTCGTCGGGAAAAGGAGACCCCCGCTCGTGACCTCGTCACCTCAGCGCTACCCGCGCGCCGCCGTCCAGGTCCTCTCCTCGCCCTCCGGAATGCCGGACCTGCCGGTCGAGAAGGGCCGCACCTCGGAGGACTACGAGTACCAGATCGTGACGATCCCTCGTCGCGAGTCCCTCGCGTCGGTCCGCTCGAACCTCGCCGAGCAGGCCGAGTACGGGCGGTGGGAGCTCGCGCGGACGCGCGTGTACCTCGGCGGTGAGAAGAAGGTGTGGCTGCGTCGGAGGATCATCCGGGTCCGCTCCACGCTCGACGCCATCGAGCTGTTCTGACAGCGGCCCCGCAGGTGGCCCCTGCAGGCCTCGCCTAGCGCCCGCCGCGCAGCAGGCGGGGGTAGAGCAGCTGTAGGCCGAGGGCCAGCAGGAGCAGGGCGCCGCCCACGATCGCGGCCGCCCCGCGTCCGAGCACGAAGCCGAAGATGAGGACGGCCACCCCCACCAGCAGGAGTGCGAGCAGCACGAGGGCGAAGCGCACGACCCGGTTGGCGGCGTCGACGATCTCGTCCTTCTCGAGACGGCGGAACAGGGCGCGGTGCACGCTCACCGGGGTCAGCAGCAGGGCCACGATCACGAGCGCGAGCACGAGCAGGCCCAGGTACCAGCCGACCTCGAAGGCATCGAGCTCGGCGAAGCGCGACTGGAAGGGCAGCACGATCAGGAAGGCGGCGAGGATCTGCGAACTGGTCTGGAGGACCCGGATCTCCTGCAGCAGCTCGTTCCAGTTGCGGTCCAGCTGGACGGCCCGCGGCTCGTCGCGCTCGTAGTGCGGGGCCGAGGCCGCGGCGTCACGGTGCTCGTCCCCGGCACCGCGGTCGTCATGGGTTGCCATGGCCGCCAGTGTAGGGACGCGGTCCCCGCGAAGGCCGACGGTCCGTGTCCTCGCCCTCGGATCGGGTCTGCGCCGCCAGGGCCACTGCGGCGTCGACGAGCTGAGCGTTGTTCTCGGCCCTCGTCCCGTCCGGCAGCACGACGGAGTCCTCGAAACCGACGCGCGTGTCGTGGCCGCGGCGGAAGGCGTCCCGGACCAGCGGCCAGGTCCAGTCGTCCGTGCCGTGCGTGAGCCGCGGGCACGTGGACCCGGCGTCGTCGAGCAGTCGGTTCATGTGCCGGGCCAGATCGGTCGGCTCCGCCGTGAGGGCGTACGGCTCGCCCGGACCCAGCTCGATGCTGATCCTCTGGGCGCGGGGAAGCAGACCGGACCGGATCAGAGGATCCATCTCGATCGGCGCCCACAGTCCGACGTCGATGCCGATGCCCACCTCGAGCATGGCCGACATCACGTCCTCGAAACCATCCTCGGACAGGTTCACCGTGGCACAGTCGACGCCCTCCCACTCACGGATCATCGCGATGCGCGACGCGAGGTCGGGGACGATCCAGGCGCCGGTCGTCAGCCCGATCTCGACTCCCACGCCGAGGTCGTCCGCGGCGGCACGCACGCGTGTGCAGGTGTCGTTGACGACCGACGGGTCGAGCGTCTCCGTCCCCGATTCATCACGGACGTGGAGATGGACTCCGGTCGCGCCGGCCCGCAGGCACGCTCGCACGTCGGTGACGAGCTCGCTGATCGAGACGGGCAGGTTCGGGTGGATGTCCTTGCCCCACGGACCGTTCGGCGTGACCTGCAACATGGTGACGATGCTAGTGCTCGGACCGGTCGTCCACAGCCTGCCCTCGCGTTCCGCACGCCCTGGATGTTCTGTTTGAATCGCCTTCGTGGCCGCCCTGCCCCTGCTCGCCGTCGTCGTGCTGCTCGTCGTGTACGTGCCGCACGCCGTCGCGCTGTCGGTCGTCGACGTGCGCGAGCATCGCCTGCCCAACCGGGTCGTCGGGAGCCTGACCGTGAGCGTGCTCGCCGTGCTGGGCGCGGCGGCCGCCGTGGCGGCGCCTGCGCGTCCGGCCGTGCTGTTCGCGATCGCGGTCGGGCTCGTCGCGGCCCTCGCAGGCATCGCCATCGCCCTGGTCGGTCCGCAGCTGCTCGGGATGGGTGATGCCAAGACCGCGCCGGCGGCGCTCGTCACGAGCGCCGCCCTGGGCTGGGACGTGCTCGTGGCCGGTCTGCTCGGGATCGCGGTGGTCGGCGGCACGATCGGGATCGTCCTGCTCGTCGCCACCCGGGACGCGACGGCGCGGTTCGCCTACGGACCCGTGCTGCTCGCCGCTCCCCTGCTCGGTCTGGTCACCGCGCCGCTCGTGCGCGGCGCGCTCGGGGTGGGGTGAGGTCGGATCGATCCGCTCAAGCGCCGGAGAGCTCGACCACCTGGCCGGTCCTCACCGACTCCTGCGCGGCCGCGACGACGCGCACGGTCCGCAGTCCCGCCTCGCCCGACGGCTCGGACGTCTCCCCCGCGCGCACGGCGTCGACGAACGCGTCGAGCAGCTTCTCGTCGGAGTCGGTCCCGCAGGGGATCCAGGTGCCGGGGCCGCCGACGTGCTGGGCGAAGGCGTCGATCTGCAGCTGTCCCCCGGTGCCGACGGCCTGCAGTGTGAGTCCGCCCCAGGTGGGCGCGTCGTCCGGCAGCGACCACGAGCAGTCGATCGTCGCGACCACGCCCGACGGGTAGGTGAGCATGACCAGCCCGCCCGTCTCTGCGCCGTCCCCCACGCGATGGGCATGGAGGATGCGGTTGGTCGTGGCGTACACGCTCGTGGGCTGCCCCATGATCGTGTCGAGGATCTGGGCGAGGTGCACCGTATGGTCGACCATCGCGCCGCCACCGGCGAGGGCGACGTCGGTGAACCAGTCCCGTGCGCTCGGGAGCTTGCCGGTGTTGGTGCCGGTGAAGCCGATGACCTCGCCGAGCGAGCCGTCCTCGATCGCGCGACGCAGGGCCGAGACGGCCGGTGCGAAGTGCACGGGGAAGGCCGTCATGAGCACGACGCCGGCCTCGCGACATGCCGCCACCATGGCCTCGGCGTCCGCGACGGTCGTGGCGAGCGGCTTCTCGCACAGCACGTGCACGCCACGCCGTGCCGCCTCGAGCACCAGGTCGCGATGGTGGGCGTTCGCGCTCGTCACGACGATCGCATCGGGACCGCCCGGCCAGGCGTGCCATGCCTCGTCGTAGCTGCGCACCACGGGCGCGGCGGTGACGTCTCCGAAGCCGTCGGGGTCGGCGACGACGACGTCGACGCCCTCGCGCGTGGCCAGGAGCGCCGTGTAGGCGATCGCGTGCGTGTGCGCGCAGCTCATGATCGCGATCCTCAGCGGCATGCGATGCTCCGTCCGGTGTGCAGGGATTCCAGGGCGGCCCGGGAGACGTCGACCGCGCGCGCCCCGTCCGCGGCCGTGACGCGGACCTCCGCACCGTCGGTGATCGCCCGCGCGAACTCGACGATCTCGTCCACGTAGGGGCTGCGCATCGTCTCGATGTCGGGCAGGAAGCCGTCGCCGCTGCTCCGGCGAGCGGCGGCGACCGCGTCGAACTCGACGCCCGTGTGCGCCGCGGAGTCGTACCAGAGCCGTCCGCTCTCCCCGGCGATGTCGAACGCGTATCGGAACGCCGTGCCGGGAGCGCCCCACAATCCACGGCAGTGGCTGATCGCCCCCGAGGCGTGGTCCAGGATCACGTGCGCCGTGCGCACCGTGCCGGTGGTCGCGGCGACGGCCTGGCGGGCGTGCACGCGTGTCACGGGGCCCGCGAACCACAGGGCCTGGTCGATGTCGTGGATCATCTGGTCCATCACGATCCCGCCGGACTGGGACTCGTCGCCGAACCACGGCTGGGTGGGGAACGATCCGGTGCGTTCGAAACGGAGCACCGCGGGCGCCCCGATCCTGTGCGCCTCGACGGCGCGTCGGGCGGCGGCGTACTGCGGGAAGTAGCGCACCACATGGGCGGGCAGCAGGCGGAGTCCCGCCCGGTCGGCATGCTCGACCACGGCGCGCGCATCCTCGCTCGTGAGGGCGAGCGGCTTCTCGCACACGACGTGCCGACCTGCGTCGAGAGCGGCGTGCACGAGCTCGGCATGCGTGGCGGTCGGGGTGCAGATGTCGACGACGTCGACCGCCGAGAGGATGCTCTCGAGGGTCTCGTGGACGGTCGCCCCGAAGCGGTCGGCGAACGCCGGGGCGCCCGCGACACTGTAGCAGTGCCGCTCGGCGCCGATCTCGATCCAGCCGGGGGCGTGGGCGTGCGAGATCCCGCCCGTCCCGATGATGCCGACGCGCAGGTCGACGGCGGGCCTCACCATGTCACAGGAACGCGCGCAGCGGGGACAGGATCGCCTCGGCGACGCGCGCCATCGGGTGCCGATCGCGCCAGTCCGAGGAGGCCAGGACGTCGCAGTGCTCCGAGTCGGCCGTGAAGACCTTCTCGATCTCGGCTGCGAAGTCGGCATCGATGATCTCGACATTGGTCTCGTAGTTGAACGAGAGGGAGAGCCGGTCGATGTTCGCGTTGCCCACGGTCGACCACTGGCCGTCGATCGTGGCCGTCTTCGCGTGGATCATCGAGGCGCGGTACAGCAGGATCGTGATCCCGGCGTCGAGCATCTCCCCGTAGAAGCCCCGCGAGACCCAGTCCGCGACGACGTGGTTGGACTCCTTGGGCAGGATCACGCGCACGTCCACTCCGCGTCGCGAGGCCTCGAGGAGGGCGGCGAGGATCTGCTGATCGGGTACGAAGTACGGCGTGTTGACATAGATGTGGTGCTGGGCCTGCTCGATCGCCGTCAGGTACCGCTCACGGATGGGATAGACGAGCTGCAGGGGGATGTTCGAGGCCACCCGCACCTCGGGGTCCCAGCTGTGCGGAGGGATCCAGGGGATCTGCTCCTCCGGCGCCCGCTTGACGTTCCACTTCTGGACGATGGAGTTGCGCAGCCCCCACATGGCGGGACCGGCTACGCGCAGGTGGGTGTCGCGCCACTGGCGGGCGTAGAGCGAACCGATGTTGTAGCCGCCCACGAAGGCGACGGCGTCGTCGACGACCAGGATCTTGGAATGGTCCACACCGGTGTGCCGGATCGGGCCCCTCCAGAACCCCCACCGCACCACGGGCACCCGCCACACGTCGACCCGGTCGGAGAACTGCCGGAAGAAGGAGCGCTTCACCACGAGGTTGGCGAACCCGTCGTAGATGACGTAGACGCGCACGCCACGCTCGGCGGCGGCGTTGAGGGCGTCGAGGAAGCGCTGGCCCATCTCGTCGCCCTTCCAGATGAAGGTCTCGAGCTGGATCGAGCTCTGGGCGCCATCGATGGCCTCGATCATGTCGTCGTAGAGGGTGTCTCCCGACGTGTAGACGCTGAGCCGAGAGCCTTCGACCTCGGCCTCGAAGGTCCCGGGCCGGGGGGCGTCGCGCTGCTTGCGTCCGCGCTCCTTGACGGCGTCGATCGTGGCGAGGGTCCCGACCACGGCGAGCTGCGCGCCGAGCAGGCCGCCCGCGCAGAACAGGGCCGTCCTGCCCACGAGTCGGCGGGCACGGGCCAGGGCGGAGGAGGGAGGGTTCGTCATCGTGCCAGCCTACGGCCTGCGCCGGCCGCCGTCTCAGCGCGGGGTGGGGGCGTGCGCGTGCCCGTACCCTGACTCCCATGGGCACGGGCCATTCACACGTTCACGGCGCGTCGACGCCGATCCGCGCGTCGCGCGCATCCCGCATCGTCATCGTCCTGGTGGCACTCGCGCTGCTCACGGCGACCCTCATCGGACTGGTCCGCCTGTGGCCCCACGGCTCCGAGGTCCCGCGCAGCGAGCTGCTGGCCCCGGGGGTCGAGCTGCTCGATGCCGCGGTCACCCACGTCCCGGAGACCGCGGACACCTCGACGTCCTCGACCGTCACGGTGACCGGCCGGTCCGCCGCCATCCGCGACGAGACCCTCCAGGTGGAGGTGACGCCCGAGGTGATGGCGGCGCTCCACGAGGGAGACCGGATCCGGATCCTGTCGATCCAGGACGCGGCGGCGGCCATCGGCGACGAGGACGGTGACGACGTGTCGGCGACGCCGCAGGAGCCCACTGCCCCGATCTACACGTACTTCGACCATCAGCGCACGATCCCCCTCGCGCTGCTGTTCGTGGCCTATCTCGTGGTGGTCGCGGTGGTGGCGCGCGGGAACGGGCTGCGGGCGCTCGTGGGGCTCGCGGTCGGCGTCGCGATCGTGGTCTGGTTCCTGCTGCCGGCCATCCTCGCGGGCGAGAACCCGGTGCTCGTGGCGATCGTCGCGGCCGGCGCGATGATCTTCCCGAGCGTCTACCTCGCCCACGGGGTGTCGATCCGCACGACGACCGCGGTGATCGGCACCTTCGGCGGGGTCGCGGTGACGGTGCTCATCGCACTGGTCGCGAGCCGTCCCGCAGGCATGACCGGCTCCGACGAGGAGACGGCGCAGATGCTGTTCGGCGCCGACCCGGGCATCTCGCTGGCCGCGGTGTTCCTGACCGGGGTCATCATCTCCGGGCTCGGCGCGCTCAACGACGTCACGATCACCCAGGCCTCCTCGGTGTGGGAGCTGCGCGCGGCGATGCCCGACGGATCCCGCTGGGAGGTCTTCGCCTCGGCGATGCGCATCGGCCGCGACCACATCGCCTCGACGGTCTACACCCTCGCGTACGCCTACATCGGCTCCGCGCTGCCCGTGCTGCTGCTCGCCTCGACGATCGATCGCTCCCTGCTCGACACCCTCGCCTCGGGAGAGATCGCCGCCGAGGTGTTCCGCACCCTCGTCGCCTCGATCGGACTGGTCCTCGCGATCCCGCTGACGACGGCCGTCGCTGCGCTCCTGGCGAGCACGCCGTCGCGAGGCACGGGTGGACGTCGAGGAGCGCCTGGCCCGGTACTGAGCAGAAGAACCCCGCGGTCGTGAGACCACGGGGTTCCGTTCGGTGTCCGAGGGGGGACTTGAACCCCCACGCCCTAATACGGGCACTAGCACCTCAAGCTAGCGCGTCTGCCTATTCCGCCACCCGGACCGGTGGCCGCACGCCGTGCGACTCCACGACTTTAGCACGGTCCCACGGCCATCCCGCATCGCCCGGGGCCCGATCGCGCAGACAGTGAAGACGATCACATCGCGCCTGGTCATGGGAGGATCAGGGCATGGTCCACGTCATCTTCCACGAGCCCCGGATCGCCGGGAACACCGGCAACGCGATCCGCCTGTCGGCCGTCACCGGCTGCCGTCTCCACCTCGTCGAGCCCCTCGGCTTCGACCTCGAGGACGCCAAGCTGCGCCGCGCGGGTCTGGACTACCACGATCTCGCGAGCACGACCGTCCACCCGGACATCGAGACCGCCTTCGACGCCGTCCCCGGCTCACGCGTGTTCGCCTTCACCTCGCACACGGACCTCTCCTTCGCCGACGTCGCCTATCGCGAGGACGACGCGCTCCTGTTCGGCGCCGAGCCCACGGGCCTGCCCGAGGAGGTCATGGGGCATGCCCGCGTGACCGCCCGGGTGCGGATCCCGATGCTGCCCGCCCGCCGCTCCCTGAACCTCGCGGGGGCCGCCTCGATCGCGGTCTACGAGGCGTGGCGTCAACTCGGCTACGCGGGAGCTGGTGCCGCCTCCTGAACACGCCGACGGCGGTGTCAGCAGGCGCTCACGCTCTCCCTGCCGTCACTGCTGGCCGCCGCCGTGCCGGACGGTGAACGCCGGGGACGTCCACACCTCCCAGTCCTTCGCCGTCGAGGCCGTGCCCGACGCCTTCAGCACGCGCAGCTCGAGGATGTACTGGCCGTCCTTGACCTGCTTGAGCTTGTCGTTCTTGTTCGGGTACGAGCCGTCCCACGAGAAGACCTCGTAGTCCGTGTCACGCCCCAGGAAGTCCTCGGACGCGACCTGCCCCACGGCGGGGTTGACGAGCGTGCCCTTCGTGCCGTCGGCCTTGGCGTGGTACGCCACGACCTCCATGCGGCGGGCCGGATACTCGAGGTGGTAGACGAGGTGGGGCACGTCGTTCTCGCTCATCGTGAACGTCGCCCCCTCCCCCACCAGGGAGAGCTCGCCGGCGGCGTCCGCGCTCGCGAGGGACGGCAGGCCGATGCCCCGGTCGGTCAGCACCGTGAGCTTCTCGTAGGAGCCCGAGAGCCCGGCGAACGGCACCGAGAGGTCCTCGTCGGCGCTCGTCAGCTCGATCCAGCCGCCGTAGACGATGCCGTCCTCGCCGAAGTCCTCGCTGATGCGCACGGTGACCGGCTCAGCGCGGTGGGGCTGGACGGTGATGGTCCGAGTGGACAGGCGCACCGAGGCATCGGCGACCTCGAAGCTCGGGTCGCTCGTGGATCCGCCCGTCGCGACACCCTGGCGCACACCGACGCTGTACGTCTTCGGGGCGTCGGCGTCGTTGCGCACGCGGACCGTCACGCTGTGACCGCCGTCGGCGCTGTCACCGAGGGAGATCGTGGGCTGCGCGATCGAGGACGAGGTCGCGGCGGCCTCGACCATGTCGAGCAGCCCGGCGCCCTGGCGGTGCACCGGCTCGAGGTAGCCGGCACCGGGCTCGAGCGACCAGTCCATCGGGTCGGCCGTGCTCACGAGCGCGCCCTTGATCTGCGCGGGGCTCCACCCGCGATGCTCCTGCAGCAGGAGCGCCGCGGCGCCCGCGACGTGCGGGGCGGCCATCGAGGTCCCGGACATGGAGCCGTGTCCGCCCTCCTCGAGCGGGAGCGTCGACCAGATCTGTCCGCCGGGAGCCGAGAGGTCGGGCTTGAGGGTCAGGTCCGCCGTCAGGCCGTAGGACGAGAACGACGACATCAGACCGGCCCCCGCATTGGGCAGCACCACCTGATCGGCCGTCCACGTGAGCTTCGGTGTGCCCGAGGCGATCCGAGCCTGCAGGAGAGCACCGTCGGCCTGGGTGATGGTCACGGCGGGGATGGTGATGGGCTCGGCGCCCTCGACGGTCGCGGCGATCACGCCTGCGCTGTTGTTGTGGATGACGAGGGCGGCGTAACCGGCGTCCTGGGCGTTCTTGGCCTTGTCGTAGAAGGAGCAGGTGCCGCGCTTGACGAGCAGCGCCTGCTTCTTCCCGGTCGCGGCGGGCACGGTCGCCGGGTCGCAGCCCAGCACGGGGGCCGTGGCGTCCGCGGACTCGGGCCCGGCGGACACGAGCGGGGCCTTGCCGCTCGTGGGCGGCGCGGGGGCCGCCGTCGCGGCGGTGTACGCGACCTTGGTCGTGCCCACCGTGACGTACGGGCTGCGGGCGTGGGAGTTCTCGACCGAGCCGACCGTGATGACGTCCGAGGCGACACCGGGAGCACCGCCCGAGAAGGTCCCGGACTCCCCCTCGTTACCGGCGGAGACGACCACGACGACACCCTTGGCGGTGAGCTCGTCGGCGACCTGCGCCGTCGGGTAGTCGCCCCACGTCATGAACGAGGCACCGAGGGACATGTTGACCACGTCGACGCCGTCGGCATACGCGCGGTCCATCGCCGCCAGGATGACGTCGGAGCTCGACGTGCCCTCGCAGCCGAAGATCCGGTAGGAGGCGAGCGAGACGTGCGGGGCGACGCCCGTCACGCCGCCCTCGGCGCCCACGATCCCGGCGACGTGGGAGCCGTGCCCGCCGCAGTCGTCGGGGTACGCGTCGGGCCGGGGCGCATGCTCGGCTCCGTCCTGGGAGGAGTCGTAGTCGTCACCGACGAAGTCGTAGCCCAGCGTGACCCGAGCGCCCGGGAAATCACGCTGCTCGTCGTCGACGCCGGAGCCGCCCAGGTCGGGGTTGTTGTAGTCGACGCCGGAGTCGATGATGCCGACGGTGATGCCGGCCCCGTCGAGGCCGTCGACCGTCTGCACCTGGTCGACCCCGGTCATGGCGTTGGCGTACTCGTCCTGGGGGGACGCGTCGTGCTCGTCGGGCAGGGCGACCTGGAGCACGGGGAAGACGCCCTCGACGCCCGGCAGGGCGCGCAGCTTGCCGACATCGGCGTCGTCGACGGCGACGGCCATGCCGTTCCAGGCGCGGGTGTAGGTGGTCTCGACCGCGAGGTCGATGCCGGCGGCCTCGGCGTCGTCGGTGACGTCGCGCTGGGCGGACTGCAGACGGGGGCGGGCGCCGCCCTGGGCCTCGGGGCTCCCGGCGACCTGCACCAGGTACTTGCCGCTCACGGCGTCCTGGGAGCCGTCGAGCCGGGTGTCGTCGAGCGCGGGTGCCTGGGCGCCGTGGTCGGAGGCGGTGCCGAGGTCGGTGACGTCGTCCTCGGCGAGGGCGGGCGGAGCGACGAGGGTCGCCGCGATCAGCGCGGTGCCGGCGGCCGCCGCGAGGGCGCCTCGGCGCTGCCTGCGCACGAGGCGCACGGGGTGTCCGAACATGAGGAGTCTCCTGGGGGATGAGGCCCGGGCGGGGGGACCCGGAAGCGCCTGTCACGGGACGGGCGCGTGGTCGGCATCACACCACGGATCCGGCTCGTCCGGGATCGTCTCGCCGGAGTCTTTGCCCTTTCGTGACCCGGCGTCAGGCGCGCGCGGCGAGCACCGCTCGAGCTGCCTCGAGCATGGGCTCGACGGGGGCCTCCGGCACCGGAAGCATCGACTCGACCTGTCGTCGCGCCTGATGCGCGAGCATCTCGAGCCCGCTCGCGACGGCGCTCCCCCGGGGCCCGAGGACCGCCGCGACCGGCGCGGGCCACGGCTCGTAGAGCACGTCCATGAGGACGGCGGGGTGCGGGGCGGCGGGGTCCTCCCGCAGCTCGCGGGCGAGGTCCCGCGCTCCTTCGAGGGCGAGGGCGCACACGGCCGCCTCGACGTCGAGGGCCCGGGTGCGCGTGTCCCACGGTTCGATCCGGGGGCGCATGCCGAGGGTGCGCGCATGGGCGACGAGCGACTCGAGGGGCGCCTGCCGGCGGGCGGTGAGGACGAGCTCGCGCACCCCGAGCTCGGCGAGGGCGGCGACGGCGCTCAGCGCGGTGGCCCCCGAGCCGATCACCGAGGCCGTCCTCGGAGCGGGGGCGCCGAGGGCGCCGATCGCGGCGACGATCCCGTGCACGTCATGGTTCTCGGCGCGCCAGGAGCCGTCGGCGCGGCGCACGAGAGTGTTGGCGATGCCGAGCGCGTCGGCGACGGCATCGTGCTCCGCCGCGATCGCGAAGGCCTCGTGCTTGAGCGGCATGGTGACGCTGAGGCCCGACAGGGACGCGCCCACGGGCCCCACCAGAAAGGTCTCGAGACCGCCCGCGGGCACGTCGTGGGCCTCGTAGGAGACGTCCGCGACGCCGAGGGCCCCGTAGGCGGCGCGATGCATGACCGGGGACAGAGAATGGCCGATCGGCGAGCCGACGACCGCGAAGCGCCGCGGGCCGACGAGAACGGCCGGCGTGCTCACCCCTTCGTCTTGGCCCATTCCTGCCACTCCCGGACATTGGCGTCGTGCTCGGCCTTGGTCGCCGCGAACTTCGTCTCACCGGTGTCGGTGTTGACGGTGACCCAGTACAGCCACGGGCCCTCGGGCGGGTCGAGCGTGGCGTCGATCGTCGCGGCGCCGGGGTTGGAGATGGGCCCGATCGGGAGCCCGTCGTGCACGTACGTGTTGTACGGGGAGTCCGAGGCGCGCTCCTCGGGCGTCGTCGAGATCGTGCTCTTGCCCGAGGCGTACGCGACGGTCGAGTCGAGCTGGAGGCGCATCGGATTGCCGCCGGCCTCGCCCACACCCGCCAGGCGGTTGTCGATCGTGCGGACGACCTTGCCGTAGTCGTCGGCTGACCGCGCCTCCTTCTCGGCGATCGAGGCGATGGTCAGGACCCGGTGCTCGTCCTCGGGGGCGACCCCGCGCTTGGCGAGCTCGTCCTGCATCCGCCCGGCCATCATCGTGAGCACGTCGGCCGCGGTCGCGTCCTCGGGCACGTCGTACGTCCCGGGCCAGAAGTAGCCCTCGGCGCTGTTGGCGGGGTTGGCCGGAACGCCGAGCGCGGTGTAGTCCTGG
>DAMDHZ010000017.1:0-4512 GCA_032101665.1 Brachybacterium sp.
GCTCGAGGGGCGCACCGCGCTCGTGACGGGCGCGGCGCGCGGCATCGGTGCGGCGATCGCCCGCACCCTGGCCGCCGACGGCGCTCATGTCGTCCTGCTCGACGTCCCGGCGGCGGGCACCGATCTGGCCCGCCTGGCCAACGAGCTGCGGGGCGTTCCCCTCCAGCTCGACGTCACGGCCCCCGATGCGGGCGCCCGGCTGGTCGCCCACTGCCGCAGCCAGGGTCTCGTGCTCGACGTGGTCGTGCACAACGCGGGGATCACGCGCGACAAGCTGTTCGCCAACATGACGGCCGAGCGCTGGGACCCGGTCATCGCCGTCAACCTCGCGAGCCAGATCGCCCTCGACGAGGCGCTCCTGACCTCGGGCGAGGGCACCGAGGCCGGGGTTCTCGCCGTCGCTCCGCGCTTCGTGTCCCTCGCCTCGACGAGCGGCATCGCCGGCAACCGCGGACAGACCAATTACGCCGCGTCCAAGGCGGGGGTGATCGCCCTGATGCCCGCGCTCGCCCACGCGCTCGAGGCCGACGGGGGCACCGCGAACGCCGTCGCCCCCGGCTTCATCGAGACCGAGATGACGGCCCGGATGCCCCCCATCCCGCGCGAGATCGCCCGCCGCGCGAACTCCCTGCAGCAGGGCGGCCTGCCCGTCGACGTGGCCGAGGCCGTCGCGTTCCTCGCCTCGGGTCCCGCCGGCGGCCTGCGCGGCGAGACGCTGCGCGTGTGCGGCCAGAACCTGGTGGGGCGGTGACGGGCGCGCGGGCGGGCTCCGAGTCCGTACGGGAGCTGTCGGACGTCCCGTCCTTTCCGGCGATCTACGCTGCGGCGCTCGCCCCGCGACCCGGTGCGCGTCGCAGCCGCGAGCTGCCCGACCTGGCCTATCGCGTGCGCCGCGTCCGCATCGACCCCGAGCGGGCCGCCGCCTTCGACCACCTGATGGGCGGTGCCGCGACCGATCTCGTCCACCCCGGCGTGCTGCACGTGCTCGCCTTCCCCGTCTCGCTCGCCCTGATGGCGCGTCCGCGCTTCCCCGCGCCCCTGCTCGGCCTGGTCCACGTGAGCAACCAGGTGCTCCAGCATCGAGCGGTCCGGGTGGGCGAGCTCGTGGACGTCGAGTGTCGGGTGCGCAACCTGCGTCCCCACCGCAAGGGCCGGACCTTCGAGGCCGTCTCGACCGTGAGCGTCGACGGCGAGATCGTCGCGACGGACGTGTCGACCTACCTGACGCGCGACGGCGGCGGCTCCTCGTCCCCGGAGCGCCCGGATGCCGGCGCCACGCGGTACCGTCCTTTCGACCCGCCCGTGCCGACGGCTCGCTGGCGGCTCGGCGCGGACACCGGTCGCCGCTACGCCACCGTCTCGGGGGACGCCAACCCGATCCACCTGTCGGCCCTGTCGGCCCGCCTCTTCGGCTTCCCGTCGGCGATCGCCCACGGGATGTACACGGCCTCGCGCGCGTTCACCGAGGCTCGCGTCGACCTGCACCGGCCGCTGCGCTGGGACGTCACCTTCGACGCCCCGGTCACGCTGCCGGGCACCGTCCTCGTGCGCTTCACCGATGAGGAATCGGATGCCGCGGGCGAACGGGTGCGCTGCGTGGGCTGGAGGCCGGGACGCGAGGGGCGGGCGCCGCGGCGCTGCTTCGAGGTCGAGGTCACCTCACTGACGTGAGCCAGGTGCGCTCGCGGGCGGGAGCGCGGGCAGTCGCGCGAGAGTGTCGACGAGATGGTCGACGAACTCCACGGGATCGATGTGCACCATCACGTCGACGTTCGGCTCGTGCCCCCAGCGGCCCAGCCAGTCGCCCACCGTCTGGCCCCGGGTGAGGGTGCCGTCCAGCTCGACGTCGAGCGCGAGGGGCGCGGTGCGCGCGAAGCGTCCCGTGACGGCGTGGGCGACGACGAAGGGGTCGTGGACGTGAGCGATCGGCCCGAAGCCGTCGGCCTCGTGGAACTCGACGTACCAGCGCAGGGCGTCCAGCAGCACCCCGATCACGGGATGCGGGGAGGCCGCGCCGAGGCGAGCGAGCGTCTCGCCCGTGAAGACGACCTCCTCGGTGACGTCGAGGGGGCCCAGCACCGGTCGCTGCCGGGCGCTCGAGAACGCCGCGAACACCCGCTGGGCCGCCTCGGGGTCGACCGCGATGTTCCACTCGGTCGTCGGCGCCGTGTTGCCGCGATGGGTGATCGCCCCGCCCATGACGTGCAGGCGTCGCAGCAGGCGCGGGAGCTGGGGCTCGAGCTCGAGGGCGAGCGCGAGGTTCGTGTGCGGGCCGATCACGATCCCGACCAGCTCACCCGGATGCGCGCGGGCCGCGTCGACCCACGCCTCGGCACCGCTGCGGCCGTCGAGCGCCCGGCCGGACGGCGGGAGGCTCGCATACCCCAGGCCGGTGGGCCCGTGGGTGTCCTCCGCGAACCGTGCGGACTCGACGAGCGGTGCGCTCGCCCCGAGGGCCACGGGCACGTCGAGGCCCAGCAGGGAGGTCAGGTCGAGGTTGTTGCGGGCCACCTGGGCGGCAGGCACGTTGCCGCCCGTCGAGACGATCCCGACCAGGCGGGCCTCGGGCGTCGCCGCCAGGTAGGCGAGCGCGATCGCGTCGTCGATGCCGGTGTCGCAGTCCAGGAGCACGGGAGCGGGCATGCGTCCACGATAGGCGGGGCAGCGCGGGCCGGTAGCCTCGGGGCCGTGACCCACCCCGATGTGCCCGCCCCCGCGACCTCCGACCCGGTGGCGCCCGCTCCCGCCGCCGCCCCGGAGACGGCCGACCGCACCGACCGGCTGATCCTCGACGTCGCCTCGCGCGAGGAGGCGTGGGGGAGCCAGGACGGCGCCGTGCTCGTGGTCGGAGACCGCACCGGGGCGCTCACCGAGGCCGCTCTCGCCCACGGCACGGGCCCCGTGCTCGGCTTCCACCCCTCGGCCCTCGCCGCGGAGGCGGCCGCGCGGGCCCATGCTCCGGCGCTCGCCGCGGGGCGCCTGCTGCTGCCGCACCGGGGCGACGCGGCCCAGGGGGCGGCGAGCCTCGAGGAGTTCGTGCGCTCCACGGGGATCGTGCCCGAGACGGCGCTCGTGCGCCTGCCCAAGTCGCTCCGGTCGCTCGCCGCCACCGCCCGCGCCGTGGCCCGCACGGGAGCCCCCGACCTGGTCCTGGTCGGCGGCGGCCCCGTCAAGCACATGACGCGGACGCAGAACGAGGTGCTCGGCGGCGCGTTCGCGGAGGTCCACGCGACGCGGGGGAGCGGGTCCTCGCGCTGTCTGGTCGCGGCGCGGCCCCGCCCCGGCGCCGCTGCCGCGGCGGCCGAGCACGGCAGCGCCGAGGTGCGCGTGCACGGAGCGACCGACACGCTCGCCCTGTGCGGGATCGGGGGCGTCTTCGGCGGCTCCCGCGCCGACGCCGGCAGCCTGCTCCTGCTGCATGCGCTCGACCCCGCCCTCGAAGAGGACGATCCGGCCGTCCGGGGCGCACCGCTGCGGGCCCTCGACCTCGGCAGCGGCAACGGGCTGCTGACCGCCTACCTCGCCCGTGCCCTTCCGGATGCCCTGATCGTGGCGAGCGACGACGACCTCGACGCGGTGGCCTCGACCCGTGCCACGCTCGCCGCGTCGGGCCTCGAGCGCCCCGGGATCGACGTGCGCTGGGAGGCGTCGCTCGCCTCCCAGCCCGACGCGTCCGCGGACCTGATCGTGCTGAACCCGCCCTTCCATGACGGCACGGCCGTCGACGCGAGCCTCGTGCAGGGCCTGCTCGACGCGGCGGCGCGCGTCCTGCGCCCCGGCGGTGCGCTGTGGTTCGTGCACAACTCGCACCTGCGCTATCGGCCCGAGGTCGAGCGACGCGTGGGGCCGGTCCAGCAGCGGGCGCGCGACCGCCGCTTCACCGTGTTGCGGGCGCACCGCCGCTGACGGGCCGCGCCGCCGCGGCGGCGCTCAGGCGACGAGGCTGCGCAGCACCGAGGTGAAGACGCCGAGACCGTCGGTCCCCGTGCGCGTGGCCCGGCCCGGCTCGTCGGGGCCGAAGCCCGGCTCGACGGCGTGCTCGGGGTGGGGCATGAGACCCACGACGTTGCCGTCGGCGTTCGTGATCCCCGCGATGTCGTTCCACGAGCCGTTGGGATTGTCCTCGAAGCCGAGGGGGCCGTGCGTCGCGCCGCCGACGTAGCGGAAGACCACGCGGCCCTCGTCCTCGAGCTCGTCGAGCATGCGCCGGTCGGCCACGAACTGCCCGTCCTGGTTCTTCAGGGGGACGCGGATCACCTGGTCGGGCTCGAAGGCCGTGGTCCAGGCCGTCCGGGTGTTCTCGACGCGCAGCGGCTGGTCGCGGCAGAGGAACGTCCGATGTGCGTTCTTGATCATCGAGCCCGGCAGGAGGTGGGACTCGCACAGGATCTGGAAGCCGTTGCAGATGCCGAGCACGGGCATGCCACCGCGGGCGGCATCGGCCACGCGGTCCATCATGGGCGCGAAGCGGCTGATCGCGCCCGCGCGCAGGTAGTCCCCGTAGGAGAAGCC